>JASEIG010000002.1 GCA_030017615.1 Patescibacteria group bacterium | reverse complement strand
CTCGATTCTTACACGACAAATCATTCGATTATTCTCACCAATCTCAAACCCGGAACCATTTACCAAGTCAAAGTTATTTCCAACGATATGAGCGGCAATAAAACAATATTCGGACCCAGAACAATCATCACTCCGAGACAAACGGAATCCATATTCGACGTCATCTTCAAGAATTTTGAAGACACGTTCAAGTTTTTGAGGAAGATAGAATAACCGGCCAATCCCGCTTTCTTCGGAGCAGGCAACCGGTAATCAATGACCAATGACAGAAGAAAAGAGAATAAAGAAAGAAAATGATAAAGGGAAAATGAAGAATAAAAAATCCAAGAATATATTTATTGAATAACTGCTTGGATTTTTTATTTTGATAAACTATAATTATTAACAATATGTCTGACAGCGCAACAATACAGAAAATAAAAGTGCTTTTAGTTGACGACAATGAAATAATAAGAATATTTTTTAGGGATATTTTTTGGTTGCACGGTTTGGACGAAAAATTTGAATTAATAATTGCGGACGGTTTAGAGCCTGCTAAAAAATATATAAACGATGCCGCGACTCGTCCGGATATAATTTTTTTGGATTTAATGATGCCGATGGAAAAAAACGGAAGCAAAATAACGTCCGCGGAAGCGGGTCTAAGTCTTTTAAGAGAAATAAAAAATAACGCGGATTTAAAAAACATAAAAGTGGTTATTTTTTCCGGCCATACGGACAAGAATGCGATAGAAGAAGCCAAAAAAATCGGAGCGGATATGTATTTGGCCAAAGAAGAACACTTGCCTCAGGACTTGATGAAAGTCATAGATAATATAATGCATGAAATACGTAAATAATTTTTAATTTTATAATTTTTAAATAAAGACAGAAAAAAATTATTTTCAAAAATTACAAAATTAAAGATTTAAAAATCATATTATGCCTACCATCCAATTGGAAAATGTAAATCTTTATTATGATAAAGGAAAGCCGTCGGAAGTTTGGGCGCTGAAAGATGTTAATATTGAAATAAACAAGAGTGATTATGTCGCTTTTTTCGGCCCTTCCGGATGCGGGAAAACAACCCTGCTTTATTTAATCAGCGGAATGGAAGTTGGCAGATTGGAATCCGGGAAAGTTTTGATTAATGGGAGGGATATAAGCCAATTTTCAAAAAAAGAATTGGCAATTTTCAGGCAAATTGGAGTAGGAATAGTTTTCCAGCAATTTAATCTTATCCCGTCTATTACGGTTTTAGACAATGTTGCTTTTCCGATGGCTTTTTTGGGTATTTCACAGACGCGCAGACGGGAAGAAGCGATGAAACTTTTAATAAGATTAAATATCCAACAACTCGCAAACAGATACCCCCACGAACTTTCGGGAGGACAACAGCAAAGAGTGGGTATTGCGAGGGCTTTAGCGAATAACGCTCCCATTATAATCGCGGACGAGCCGCTGGGAAATTTAGATTCCGAAAACGCAAACAATGTTATGGCATTTCTGAAAGAGTTGAATGAAAAAGACGGCAGGACTGTAATTATGGTTACACATGAAGCTTGGAGCCTAAAAGACGTAAAAAAAATTTTTTATATGAAAGACGGTATTATTTTAAAAGTGGAGGAGCCGAAAGCGCAAACGGAAGTCGGAAAATCGCTTTCTTCTTATTATTATAAAGGGCTTTATCCCCAGCATTCCAAAAAAGAGCTGACCGCAAAATCAATTTCTTATTTGTTTTTAAGGGGTTATTCACTGGACGAAATTAAGAGGTTTGAATTTTTCCTTTCCCAGAGATTAGAAAATAAAATTGACGCTGAAGTTTTTAAGCAGGTTTTAGACCGGCCGTTTAAAGATGGAGGAGTGGGACTTTGGAAAAAGAAAGCGGAAAAAATCGCTTATAAGACCGAAGAGCTTATTTCCAATAAAAAGGAGATAGAGGAAATTTACAAAGAACTTGAACAAAATCCGGCAGTTCCCTTAGTGGAAGAAATCGCGAATATCAGAAACTGGCTTTTAGAGGGGTATAAGGGTAAAATTACGGGCATTCAGAAGATGAGAATTGACGAAGTTATTGGTGAGAGAATCAGAAAAATTATAACCTCCGAGAATTTCCAAAAATGTCTGACTTTCCCAAAAAAACAATTCGGCATAGGATTATCCAGAAGAATGGCGCAAAGAATTATTGAAAAACTGGAATCTATTATAGACCAGGATGTTAATTTAAGTTCGGCGCAATCCATATCGGATAATTTTGCGGCGAAACTGTAGTCATTAGCCATTAGCCATTTGTTATATGTTATAATTCTTCATTATTCATTCTCAATCTTAATTCATAATTCTAAATTATATTCACATTTATGGACGAACTTTCACATGAGCTATCGCCAATTGATTTATTTAGGCTTTCGCTCAGAATTTTTAAAACCAAACCCATCAGAACAATTTTAACTATTTTTGGCATGGCTGTCGGGATAGGCGCTGTTATGTTTTTGGTTTCTTTAGGATATGGGCTGCAATTTATTCTTATAGGTAAGCTTGTAACAACGGAAGATTCTTTAATGACTTTAGAAGCCGCTTATCCCGCGGAAACAACTATCAGCATAGATAAGTCAAAATTGGAAGAAATTTTACAAGTTCCCGGAGCGCAGGAAGTGAGTCCTATAGCGGAATTTCCGGCGGAAATTAAAATTAACGGCTCTACCGGATTGGTGCTTGCCAGAGTGGTCAATCCCAATTATTTCAGATTGTCGGGAATTTTGCCGGAAATCGGTTCAATTATCAGAGAGGATTCGCCCGATGTGGTTGTTTCCAATCAGGCGGCAAAATTAATTAATTTGAAAATTGACAAAAGCGAACTTGGAAGGCCGGTTGATTTTAAAGTGTTTTTTCAAATAGAACAATCCGCGCAAATTGAGGAAGTCGCTTTAACGCATTCGCTTAATTTAAACGGGATTATCGTTGACGACACGCAGCCGCCGTTCGCTTATATACCGTCAAAATATCTTTCAAAAGAAACGCCTTTTTATAAAAGCGTTTTAGTAAAAGCGCAGGATATAAACAGTGTTGAGGGCGTGAGAGATAAACTGATTGAAAAAGGATTTATAATTTCCGCAAAAATTGATTTGGTTAATCAGGCAAAAAAAGTTATGAATATAATCACAATCGTACTGGGAGTTTTCGGCATTGTCGCTTTATTTGTTTCCGCAATCGGAATGTTTAACACGATGATAGTCGGATTTTTGGAAAGAATTTATGAAGTGGGGATTATGAAGTCTTTAGGCGCCACCGATAGAGATGTGAGAAATTTATTTCTGATGGAATCTTTTCTTATGGGATTTTTAGGCGGAAGCGGAGGAGTATTATTTGGATGGGGAGGAGGAAAAGCGGCAAATTTAGGATTAAGCGCTCTTTCACAACATCTGGGTGGGAAAGCCATAATATTATTCCTTACCCCGGCGTGGTTTATAATTACAACTTTAATTTTATCTTCTTTTATTGGAATTGCGGCGGGATTTTGGCCTGCTTATAGAGCTTCTTATTTATCTCCGAAAGAGGCGTTTAAGAACAGATGAAGATTTAAAAAGAACATAAAAATACATGTAAAATGTGGATAAGTGAGATTTGTTCCTATGTTTAATCAAAAAAACCCTTTATTTAAAAGGGTTTTTTTGATTTTAAAAAAGAGTTTAAGAGTGGTTGACGAAACCATGATTTTAGAGGAAAATGAAATAGAAGTGGGGAAAAGTGGATAACTATGGGGATAAGTACTAAAATCAGGGGATAACTTTTAAATAGCGCATTTCGTGATAAATAAATTATCAAAAATTCATCAAAAAAAGAGGATAAAAAATTAAAAATATGTTTATCGGGGAATTTCAACACAATTTAGATGAAAAGGGCAGAATAGCAATTCCTTCAAAGTTCAGGGGGAAATTATCAAGCGGAGCGATTGTTACGAGAGGATTAGATCGCTGTCTTTTTGTGTTCACGGCGGGCGAGTGGGAGATATTGGCGCAAAAACTTATGGCGTTGCCGATGTCGCAATCCAACTCGCGGGCATTTGTAAGGCTAATGATGTCGGGGGCGGTTGATGTGGAAATTGATAAACAGGGAAGAATTTTAATTCCCGATTATTTAAGAAAATACGCAGAATTAAGCAAGGAAACGATAATAACCGGATTGTATAACCGAATTGAATTATGGGATAAGAGCGCGTGGGACGGATATAAGCAAAAAACCGAAAGCGAATCCGACGAGATAGCTGAGAAAATGAAAGACCTCGGAATTTAACTAATAACTGATGACTTATAACTAATAACAAAATACATTCAAAGTTATAAGTTAAAAGTTACAGGTTATAAATTAATGAGACATAATCCGGTTCTTTTAAATGAAGTATTAGAGATATTAAATCCGAAACCGGGAGATTTTATTATTGACGGGACGATAAACGGAGGAGGACACAGCGCCGCGATACTGGGAAAAATCGGAAAAACGGGAAAATTATTGGGAATTGATATTGATACAGAAATGATAAAAAAAACAAGAGAAAAAATTGCGTCAACCGTCAATTTTCAATTATCAATTTCCAATTTGATTTTGACACGGGGAAATTACAGTCATCTTCCGGAAATTTTAAAGAAACATAAATTATCAAAGGCGGACGGATTGCTGTTGGATTTGGGATTTTCATCCGGACAACTTAACAGTGATAGGGGATTTAGTTTTTTAAAAGACGAAGTTTTGGACATGAGATACGATATGCGAAATAACGCGGAAAGATTTCCGACAGCGGCGGAAATTATAAATAGTTTATCGGAAAGCGAATTGGCGGATATTTTTTATAAATACGGCGAGGAAAGATTTTCAAGACGAATTGCGAAAGCGATTGTTGAAGAGAGAAAGAAAAGAAGAATTATGACGACTTTAATGCTGGCGGAAATTGTTAAAAAAGCGGTTCCAAGAGGTTATGAACGCGGCAGAATTCATCCGGCGACAAGAGTGTTTCAGGCATTGAGAATTTATGTGAATAAGGAACTGGAGAATTTAGAAAGTATTTTGAAAAATTTAAAAGCGGTTGTTAAACCAAAAGGCCGAGTGGCGATAATTTCATTTCATTCGCTTGAAGACAGAATGGTAAAAAATTGTTTCCGAGATATGAAACGAGAAGGAACGGCGGAAATAATAACCAAAAAGCCGATTACGGCGGCAAAAGAAGAAATTTTAAAAAATCCAAGAAGCAGGTCGGCAAAGCTAAGAGTAATTCAATTAGCCACTAGCCACCAATTACTAGCCGCTATATAACTAATTATTTATGACAATACTTCAAGAAAAAAAAGTAAATAAAAGTAAAAAATATAATACGCTGATAATTTTGCTGGTTATCGCAATATCCGCCAGCGCGCTGACTGAAGTTTTTTTGTATAATAAAATTGTTAATCTTAAACACGAGGTTAGTAAATCCAAATCAATTATAAGAGAGGCGGAAGTTTCCAATGCTGAATTAAAAAATAATTTTTACGAAGCGACCGACAAGTCAAAAACGCAATCCATGATTGACAGCGGTGTTTTAGTTTTGGAAAAAAATCCGGAATATCTGAAGAAACAGCAATTGGTCAGCAGCAGATAGAGCGGAATATAAAATCCGGAATGGGGAATGCGGAATTATGAATTATAAACGGGAAGCAAAGATTGCAAGATTAAAGAAAAGAAATCGTAAACGAAAGTTAAAAAATTTTAACGGCATTTTATTATGAAAAAGTGGCGAATTATAACAGTTATCGGAATTTTCGGGGTTGCGTATATTTTTTTGATTTCCAATTTATACAACATCCAATTTAACAAAAAATCTTATTATGAAGAAAAAGCGGAAGCTCAGCAAAGAGCGGCAAATTCTGCGGAACCGACAAGGGGAGGAGTTTATTTTACCGATAAAAACGGCAATTCTACGCCGGCAATTTTAAATAAAGAATTTCCTTTGATATACATGGTTCCTAAAGAGATAAAGGACGCTCAAAACGTTGTCTTGTCTTTGGAGAAGATATTGGATATTCCCGCGAAAGAACTTAAACAAAAATTAAACAATCCAAAAAGTCTTTATGCCCCGCTGTCATATAAAAATTCTCAGGATACTGTTAATGTGATTAAATCTCTAAATATAAAAGGCGTTTATGTAAAAAATCAATTAGGCAGATTTTATCCGTCTGAAAATATTGCCAGCCATTTACTCGGGTTTACAAGTCTTTCGGATGATGAAAATGATATTGTGGTTGAAAAAGGGAAATATGGCGTTGAATCATATTTTAACAATGAATTGGCGGGCGAGGCGGGAGAAATAAAAGGAGACAAGATAATTTCCGCGTTGGATGGAAAAGATTTGAATTTGACTATTGACAGAACCGTAGAAGCTCAGGCGGAAGAGATTTTAAAAAAACTTATCGGACAATGGGAAGCGGAAGGAGGAAGCGTAATAGTGCAGGAGCCGAAAACCGGAAAAATTTTGGCTATGGGAAGCTATCCGGATTTTAATCCGAATAATTATTCAAAATATGAAATTAAAAATTTTATAAACCCCGTAACGCAATTAGTTTATGAGCCGGGTTCTATTTTCAAACTGATTACGATGGCGGCGGGAATAGACAGCGGGAAAATAACTCCCGATACGCAATATGTTGACACGGGGTCGTTTAAAATAGACAAATGGATTATCACTAATTGGGACCATAAAGCGCACGGAAAACAGACAATGACGGGAGTTATTGAACAGTCTATTAACACAGGAACTATTTTTGCGGAAAAAATTATGGGGCATGATATTTTCAAGAATTATGTTAAAAAGTTCGGTTTTGGAGAATCTACCGGAATACAATTGCCCGGGGAATTAAAAGGGAATATCTCAAGCTTGAGCGGCAATAATAACGTGAATTTTGCCACCGCTTCTTACGGGCAAGGCGTGGCGGTAACTCCGATTCAAATGATCGGCGCGGTTTCCGCGATTGCCAATGGCGGAATAATAATGAAACCGCTGATTTTAGAGAATGCAAAATCTGAAATGATAAGAAGAGTTATTTCGGAAGACACGGCGCGCAAAGTAACGCAAATGATGGTTTCGGCGGTGAAAAAAAACGTGTTGGCGGATATTCCCAACTATAATATTGCCGGTAAAACCGGCACGGCTTTTATACCCAATTTTCAAACCGGCGGTTATACGGATAGAGTTATAAATACTTATGTTGGATTCGCGCCCGCATACAATCCGAAATTTTCAATTCTTATAAAACTGGAAAAGCCGAAAGGAACACCGCTTGCGGGTCAAACTGTTGTTCCCGCTTTTCGCGAGCTTGCCCAATTTTTGTTGAATTATTACAATATATCGCCGGATAGAATGAGTAACTAATAACTAATAACAAATAACAAAATGATTATTATTTTACAGAAAATTTTAAAAGTATTATCAAAAGCAATTATACGAAAATATCGGCCGGAAATTATTGCTGTTACGGGAAGTGTGGGAAAAACTTCGGCTAAAAGAACTATTTTTTCAGTTTTGTCCAATATGAATCATTTGACCCTGATTGATAAAATGGAGTTGTGCGTGAGAAGTTCAGAAGGGAATTTTAACAATGAATTAGGAGTACCTTTGACGATAATCGGAGATTGGGCGGAAAGCGATTTAAAATTAGTAAGCCGTGGACAGCCGAAAAACACAAAAAAAATCCAAAAAACATTTTTTTGGCTGAAAGTTATTTTAACCGGAATTTTTGAAATTATTTTCAGAAATAGAAAATACCCGCGAATTATAATTTTGGAATTCGGAGCCGACAGGCCCGGCGATATAAAATATCTGCTTAAAATAGCGAAACCGAAATTGGGTATAATTACCGCAATCGGGGACATTCCAGTCCATGTGGAATTTTATGACGATGTGGAAGATGTGGTTAAGGAAAAGTTAAAAATAGTGGAAGCTTTGCCGTCAAGCGGTTTTGCGGTTTTGAATTGCGACGATGAAATGGTTATGAAAATGAAAGATAAAACCGGAGCGCAAGCGATAACTTTCGGATTTAACGAAGAGGCTGATATGAAAATTTCCAATTTTGAAAATTATTCCGTTCCTTTAACAAGCTTAGGACAAGCTCCTTCGGTAAATTCAGAACAAGTCTCTTCGGTCATCGCCATGGCGGGGCGAGCAAGCTCAAGGCAGGTCAGGCCGGGAGGGATTTCTTTTAAAATAGAATATAAAGGAAGTTTTGTGCCGGTGAATTTGAAAAATGTTTTTGGGAAGGCGCAGGCGTACAGTGTTGCCTCGGCTTTTGCCATAGGGACGATTTATGGACTGAATTTAGTGGAAATTGCGGAACTTATTGAAAGGCATTATATTCCCGCGAAACAACGAATGAATTTGATTGAAGGGATAAAAGAAACTTGGATAATAGACGACAGTTATAACGCGTCGCCGCTTTCAATAAAAGAAGCGTTGATGACTTTAGGCGATTTAGAATCGGAAAGGAAAATTGCGGTTCTGGGCGATATGCTTGAACTTGGGAAATATTCAATTGAAGCGCACGAAGATGCGGGGAAAATGGTTCGCGAAGTTGCCGATATTTTGATAACTGTCGGACCGAGAGGAAAATTTATCGCTGAAAAAGCAAAATTGAACGGAATGTCATACAGTAGCGTGTTTTCTTTTGATACCGTAAATGAATCATTAAAAACAATACAAGATTTATCAAGGCCGGGAGATTTGATTTTGGTTAAAGCTTCGCGCGCGATTGGATTGGATAAGGTTGTTGAGGAGATACGGAAGATGTGATTAATAAACCTACAACCAATAACTAACGGCTTACAACAGAAGAATTGATTGAGAAAGTAAAATATGATAAATAACAGGAATTAGCCATTACTCCGACCAGAGTGGCTAAGTTCCGCACCTGAGGCAGGCGTTAAAATGCCACCTAAGGTGAGGAATGGCCCTATCGTCTAGTGGACCAGGACATCAGGTTCTCATCCTGAAAACAGGGGTTCAATTCCCCTTGGGGCCGCAACTATTATTGTTAATAATTTCATTTCCTGACTGGCGGAGGGTAGAGGACTCGAACCTCTAAGCCCCTTTCGGAGCCCCAGTTTTCAAGACTGGTGCCTTACCATTCGGCGCAACCCTCCATAACTCCACAAATAGTTAATTTATTTGTTATTTGTTATTGAGCCAACTATTTTCTAGATAGTGCTTTTCCGCATGACAATTCGGGCAGATTAATTCTAAATTGTCTAGTTTATTATTTTCTCTGTTTCTATTTTTGTGATGCACTTGTAGAATTTCAAATTTACCATATCCGCATCTTTCGCAGTTTTTACCTCGTTGATTTAACAACCTTATTTTCAAACTTCTCTGGCTTTTAACTTTATCTCGCGGGCTATTAATTTTATATCGGATACCATCCCTAAATTTATTTGCGCAACTTTTACTGCAAGTTTTTTTATTTAATCTAGATAAAATTGGTGTGGAACAAACAACACAAGAAATTTCTTTTCTGCAAGCAACTCCATAGCAAGTCATACCGCAAAAAACTCGCCCGTTGTTCCTTTTTATTTCATAAGGTCTTCTATATATAGGATTATTACAAACTACACATTTAGTATTTGGATTTCTTTTATATCTCTCGGCCACTCATCCAGTATACCATAAAATTTCGGGAAAATACATTTAAAAACATCTCTATTATAATTCCATAACCACTCAGGCACTCCTCCAATAAAACTAACTTATAACTGATCATTAACTATAAAGTAATTATAATTATAACAATAACTAAATTTTTTTGGTGGACCTAGGCAGAATCGGACTGCCGCCTCCTCATTGCAAATGAGGTGTTATACCACTTAACTATAGGCCCCTAAAATTAGTTAGTGGACCTGAGGGGAATCGAACCCCTAACTTATCCATGCCATGGATACGTGTTACCGTTATACTACAGGCCCTTTAAAATTTTCCTTTCATAAAAATAACACGTCAAAGACAGTTTTTGCAACATTTTATCAGTTATCAGTAATTAATTTTTCCATAAAAAATTGTAAAATTATTTTCAGAATTAAAATCATAAGAATAATTTTCCCCGTCGGGGGTTATTATTCCGGCGTAATCATTCACTCCGCTTGATATGACGGGGATATTAAGCCACACGGATTCTATTTTTTTCAATCCCTCGGATAGATAAAGGAAATGTTTTGTTCCGATATCAATCCACCTATTACTGGATGAATTGACGATAAAAGACGCGCCGTCTTTTTTTCGTTTTTTCACGTCTTGCGGATAATGTATTTCCAAACATATTAAAGATGAGAAATTAATTGTTTTATCGTTTGTTTTTAAGGTCAGATTTTTTTCTTTTCCCTGTGAATAATTTATATGGCTGAAAACGGCGTAATTTTTATATTCAGGATTGGTTGTCAGCGTCCAGTCAAAGAAAAAGGGGCGCCAGTTTCCGAAAGGCCAATATTCTCCGATGAAAGTCAGCCGCTTTTTATTTCGCATATCGGAAACCGTTCCGTCTTTGTCAAATAAAAAAGTTGAGTTAAATATTTTTCGGTTTTCTAAATCGGGATTTTCAAAAATATCAAAATTAGCAAGCAAATTGATTCGGGTGTTTTTAGCCAAATCGCGCATAACGAAAAAATTTTTATTTGTATAATCGGTTCCGGCGGCGTTTAAAATGTCCTCGGGGAGAATTATTAAATCCGCGTTGTTTGATTGCAGTTCTTTTCTTAATTTTTCAAAATCAGGCGGACTGAATTTTTCATTTACTGAAATTGAAGCGATGTTTAAAGTGTTTTTCCCACTATTGTAATCTAAACGGTTTTTATGGAGGCGCCATTGCGAAAACGCCAGCGCAAAAATAATAATTATTATAATAATAGCGGAATTTTGAAGATATTTTTTGCGGGGTATAAAAAAGTAAAGCGCGAACAGGGTATTAACCGCCGCTCCAAAAAAAGTTAATCCGACAAATCCGTGAAATCCCGCAAGTCCGAGAAAAGGGGAGTGTCCGAAAACGTTTCCCAATGTGATTATGTAAGCGGGCATCGGAGAAAAACTCGCTTCCGTTAAATCCCAAAATGTCCATAAGACGGGAATGAACGCGAGAACAGCAATATAATTTTCGCGAAAAAACCTTACTTTTTTGAGCGCGAAAACAGACAGCGGTAACCCTAAAAAAATAATTACAGAACAAACCCATGTAATCGGCTCAAGCGTATAATATACCGCGCCGAGACAAAATATTATTTTAAAAATTAAAGAACCAGCGATAAGCCGCCGTAATTTTTCTTCTTTAACGAGAAAAACAAAAAAGGGAACCAAATAAAAAAATCCGAATATAAACAGATATTGAAAAGGCAAGAAAGCTAAAATTCCCAAAATGCCTGAAATAATCGCTAATTTCATATTCTAATTATAACAATAAAGCGTTATAATATTTAGCGCGATAGTAATACATGGAAACCGCGCTTGACATAAACAAGCTATTTTTTATAATAAGAATGAATAAAACAACACTTAATTTAATTTTCACTTTGCGTTTGTTTACTTTTCTCGCGTATCCAGCGAGTTTTTAAAATAAGCGGACGCGAGCGGGTATATTTTAAAATGCCGAATAACGACGACTTAAATGAAAACAATAACTCCCAGTCCGACGGTGAGTTTTTAAAAATAAAAAAAGAAAGAGACGAATACTTGGATGGGTGGCAAAGAGCCAGAGCCGAACTGATTAATTACAAAAAAGATGAAATGAAAAGATTTGAGTTGATTGCCAAGTTTTCAAATGAATCGTTAATCAGGGATTTAATAACGGTTCTTGACAGTTTTAGTTTTGCTATTTTGGCTTTAGAGAGTCAACCGCGAGATAACACGGAGCAAGCGCGGGATGACGCGCATAAAAAACAATTTAGTTCAGATTTGAAAGGCGTGTATCTTATAAAATCCCAGCTTGAAGATATTTTGAAAAATTGCGGATTGGAAAAATTATCCGTGTCGGAAGGGCAAAATTTTGACCCTTCTATCCATGAAGCGGTTGCGGAAGTTGAATCAGATTATCCTTCCGGAATCATAGTTGAAGAAATAGAGAAAGGTTATATATTAAACGGCAAGGTTATCAGACCGAGCCGCGTAAAAATAGCAAAATAATTTAGTAATTTTAGTAATTTAAGTAATTAAGCAAACAAGTCGGAAGCGCAATTAATTACCCAATTACGCAATTACCTAATTACAAATAATTTTATGAAAATTTTAGGAATAGATTTAGGAACAACCAACTCCGCTATGGCGGTTAACGAAGGCGGAGAACCGAAAGTTTTGGAAAACCACGAGGGAGCGAGAACCACTCCTTCCATTGTCGCAATCAGCAAAGCCAATGAAAGACTCGTGGGGCTTCTTGCCAAAAGACAAGCGGTTGTAAACCCGAAAAACACAATATTCTCGGCCAAAAGATTAATTGGAAGAAAATTCAGCGATTCTGAAATCCAACAGGACAAGAATTGGCTTCCGTATGAAATAAGATCAGCTTCAAACGGCGGAGTTGAGATAGAAATGGGCGAAAAATGGTATACGCCCGAAGAAATTTCAGCTATGATTTTAGCCAAACTGAAAGCCGATGCCGAAGCAAAATTGGGAGAAACCATTGAAGAAGCGGTTATTACGGTGCCGGCTTATTTTGACGATTCGCAGAGGCAGGCGACCAAGAACGCGGGCGAAATTGCCGGGTTTAAAGTCAAAAGAATAATCAACGAGCCGACTGCCGCCGCGCTGGCTTACGGACTTAATAAACAGAAAAACGAAAAAATAGTCGTTTACGACCTTGGAGGAGGGACTTTTGACGTTTCCGTTTTGGAAATTGGAGACGATGTTGTTGAAGTAAAATCAACCGGCGGCGACACTCATTTAGGCGGAGACGACTTTGACAAAAAAATAATTGAATTTCTTGTTTCAGAATACAAAAAAACGGAAGGCATAGACCTTTCAAAAGACCCGCTTGCCTTACAAAGATTAAAGGAAACCGCCGAAAGGGCAAAACACGAACTTTCCACGACTTTTGAAACTGAAATCAATCTTCCTTATATAACTTCCGACGCCAGCGGCCCGAAACATTTTATTATGAAAATAACGAGAGCCAAATTGGAAGAGTTGGTGGAAGAATACATTAAGAAGTCGGTTGAAATTACCGAAAAAATAGTTAAAGACGCGGGACTGCAAATTTCCGACATTAATGAAGTTGTTTTGGTCGGAGGACAAACCAGAATGCCGAAAGTACAGGAATCGGTGAAAAATCTTTTTGGGAAAGAGCCGCACAAGGGAATTAATCCCGACGAGGTTGTTTCAATCGGCGCCGCTGTTCAGGCGGGAATTTTTCAAGGCGACGTAAAAGATGTTTTGCTTTTAGACGTTATTCCGCTTTCATTTGGAATTGAAACTTTTGGCGGAGTTTATACTCCTTTAATTGAAAAAAACACAACCATTCCCACTTCAAAATCGCAAATTTTTTCCACTGCCGCCGATAACCAGACTTCCGTTGAAATTCATATTTTACAAGGGGAACGACCTATGGCTGTGGACAATAAAACTTTGGGAAAATTTATTCTTGACGGAATTCCGCCCGCTCCGCGCGGAATTCCGCAAGTTGAGGTTTCTTTTGATATAGACGCAAACGGGATATTAAGCGTGTCCGCCAAAGACAAAGCTTCCGGGAAAATCCAATCCGTGAAAATACAAGCGTCAACACAGCTTTCAAAAGACGAAATTGAAAAATTAAAACAGGAAGCGGTAGTTCATGCGGAAGAAGACAAAAAGAAAAAAGAATTGGCGGAAACTAAAAACCAAGCCGAACAATTAATTTATGTCGCCGAAAAATCTTTACGCGATGCCGGCGACAAAGTTGCGCAAGAAATCAAAGACGCGGTAAATCAAAAAATTTCCGACCTTAAATCCGCAAAAGACGGAGAGGATATCGGCCTGATGAAGTCAAGGACCGAGGAATTGTCGCAAGAACTTCAAAAAATCGGCCAGTCGATGTATAATCAACAGCAAGGGGAAGACAAAAAAGAATAATTGATAATTTGTCAGTGTGTTAAGTAATTGGCTGGAAAATTACTCCAAATTGTTTTTTGTTTTCTAATTTTTGATTATCCGTTTTATGGAAACTGATTTGATTAGCCACAAAAATGTTTTTGGAGGGAACGGGAGCAATTCTTCGGCGTTAAAAATTATTTCGCTTTGGTTTTTTGGGATTCTATCGGCAGGATTATTCAGCTGGTTTTTGAATCAGTCTTTAAAATCGGGAGATTGGAATTTTGCTTTATACGGCGCGTTGTCCGGTATTTTTTTTCTTATCGTTTTTTTGTTTCAGGTTTTTTTTACCAAAGAAAATAAGAAAGCCGCTTTTGTGATTTTTTTGGAAAGCATGGCTATTATTTCTTTTATTGCCGATATTTTAATGTATTTCCTGTTTTTCTTCGCGTTTCTTTTTTTATGCCTTTATTTCGGATATTCGGCGGGCCGCAAAATAATTGATAATAATCTTAAAATCAGTTTTTGGAATGTTTCAAAAGCGGTATTGCCAAAAGGAGTGTTAGCTATATCATTAGCGATAAGTATTACTATTCCGTCTTTTTTAAACGGTTCTAAACAGGATTTTCCTTTGCCGTTTTCAATATTTGAAAATATCGTTAAATCCGGTGAAATAATCATACAAAATTTTTTTCCGGGTGTTAGTCCGTCAATGACATTTGAAGAAGCCGCGCGCAAAGCCGCCGAAGCAAAAATAAACGAGTTGCCGGAAGCGCGGTTTTTATCCGCTCGCGAAAAACAAGTTATTGTAAATCAGGCGGCATTGGGATTTTATAAGCAATTTTCCGATTATTTCGGAATGTCTATTAACGAAAAGTCAACAATATCAAAATGGATTTACGATATTATAAAGGAAAAATTTTTAAATTTGTCGGGCCAGTCTAAAAATTTTGTCTTTCTTTTAATCGGCGCTTTAATTTTTATTTTTATAGAAACATTGTCTTTACCGATTAGGCTTGTTATTTCTTTTTTTGCGTTTATACTTTACGAGATTATGCTGGCTTTAGGATTTGTAAAAGTGCAACTGGAAGATAAAAGCAAAGAAGTATTAATCGTATAATGCGTAATTTATAATTTGTAATTTAAAAAGTTACAAGTTACAAGTTACAAGCCATATGGAAAACTATTACGAAATTTTAGGAGTCTCAAAAAACGCTTCCGATGAGGAAATCAAGAAAGCGTATAGAAAATTGGCGCATAAATATCATCCGGATAAATCGGACGGAGACGAAAAAAAATTTAAAGAAATAAACGAAGCGTATCAGACTCTTTCCAGTAAGGAAAAAAGAGCGCAATATGACAAATTTGGGCGGGTTTTTTCCGCCGGAGGCGGAAGCGGCCAGCAGGGGTTTGAAGGTTTTCAAAGCGGACCGTTTGGCGGGACTTCCGGCTGGGATTTCGGACAAGGATTTAATTTTAATATGGGAGATTTGGGCGATATGGAAGACATTTTTGAAATGTTCTTCGGAGCCGGAATGGGACAACAAAGAAGAACTTATCAACACGGGTCCGATATTGAAATTATCCAAGAAGTTTCTCTTGAAGAGGCGTATTCGGGAATTGATAAAATTTTGAAATTCAACGTTGAAATTAAGTGCGATAAATGCGATGGCCGCGGGCATGACGCTAAAGTTAAATTTTCAATTTGCGCTGTTTGCGCCGGCAAAGGAGAAATAAAAGAAACAAAGAAAACTTTTTTCGGCGCGTTTTCACAGGTGAAAACTTGCTCCAATTGTCGCGGCGCGGGAGAAACGCCGGATAAGAAATGCGAAGCTTGCGAAGGATTGGGAAAAATCAGAGGGAAAAGAGAAATAGCGATTAAAATTCTTCCGGGGGTTAATGATGGTCAAATTTTAAAAGTTAAGGGAGCGGGCGAAGCCGGAGAACGCGGAGCTGAAGAAGGGGATCTTTATGTGAGAATCAATGTAAAATCACATCCTGTTTTTCAGAGAAGCGGCGACAATCTTATTGTTCAAAAAGAAATAACCGTTTTAGATTTGATAAACGGCTTAATTGACGGAGATGAAAAAATAGAAATCCTCCATATTTCCGGCAAAAAAGTAAGAATTAAAATCCCGTCAGATTTTGATATCAGTAAAGCGCTGGTTATTTTTGGCGAAGGAATGCCGCATTTCAACCGTTCCGGCAGGGGCAATTTATATGTGGAATTTAAAATAAAATCTCCCAAGAAAATCAGCCATAAAGCCAAAAAGATATTAGAAGATTTAAAAAGCGAATTAGAAAACTAAAATAGCGAGATTAAATAATTATGCGCAAATTTCGATTGCCAACATTTGTCTTTTTAACGATTTTTTTTGGCATTGTTCAGTTTTTAAATATATCAATTTTCGGCGTGAAGCCGAATTTTGTTTTAACGGCTTTGGTTGTGTTTTCTTTTTTTATAAGCGATTTTTGGGAGGGATTTTTTTTATCCGCTATGGGAGCGTTTTTGCTTAAATTTTCTTCGGAACCGCAAAAAGAAATTTTTGCGGTATTTGTCATAGGGATGGTATTTTCGGCGATAAATAAGTATTTGCCGTGGCGTCCTTTGGTGGGAAATGTAATTATTTTGGCATGCTCAACCCTTATTTATTACGCCGTGTCATATCCTTTTGCAATTTGGTCGTTGGTTTTTGCCAAAGAGCTTGTTTATAATCTGATTTTGGGGACTGTTTTATTTTTAATATTAAACCATTTGAATTTTAAAAAAAAATAACCCCGCAGTAGATTTCGGCAAAATTTTATTCGCTTTGCGAAATGCCGAAATTTACTGCGGGGTCCGTTTGTTTAAATTTTTTGTTGTTTTAACAATCTTAACTGCCTTTCAATATTATTTTTATTATCGGCAGTTATTTTCGCAAAGTTTTTTAAAAAAGCCGCAGAAACTTTGATTTTTTTTGTTTTTGTTGATAAGCACAACATTGTTTTTTTCATACAACCTCCCTATTATTCAGTTTTAAATTTGCGTATTTTCGCTTATAATATTACGGTAATTTAAAAAAATCAAGATTAGCATATATGAACCCACAAAATGATATTTTGACAGATTCTTTGGTAAACGACGGGTATCTTAAAACGCCTGAAATAATAGAAGCTTTTAAAAATATAGACAGGGCTGATTTTGTCCCCGAAAAATTTAAAGCAAACGCTTATATTAACGCGCCTTTGCCGATTGATTCGGGGCAGACTATTTCACAGCCGCTGACGGTAGCATTTATGCTGGAATTGCTTCAGCCGAAGGCGGGAGAAAAAATTTTAGATGTCGGTTCCGGTTCCGGTTGGACCACCGCTTTGTTGTCGCACGTAATCAGCCGCAATAATTCCCAAGAAATTTTAAAAAATGATTTGATTGCGCAAAATACCAAAGTAATAGGAATGGAACGACTTCCCGAACTTAAGGAAACGGGAGAAAAAAATATTTCCAAATACGGGTTTATTGAAAGCGGGGTTGCTCAAAGTATTTTAGGAGACGGAGCAAAAGGATATAAAAAAGGAGCTCCGTTTGACAAAATTCTGGCGGGAGCCGCGGCGGAAAACGAAATTCCCAAGACTTGGAAAAGCCAGCTGAAAATCGGCGGGCGTATTGTGGCGCCGGTGGGCAATAATATTGTTGTTATTGATAAAATATCAAAAAATAAGTATAATAAAAAAGAATATTTCGGCTTTAATTTTGTGCCGCTGGTAGTTCAATAAATTATAAATTATGGAAAAATTAACACCTCATCAATCCGGAGAGGAAGAAAAAAAAGAACCGCGCGCCGGGGGTATTATGTTTGAGGCGTTGAAAAAAGCGCTTGATGAGAAGAAGAAAACAGAAGAGGAATTTTCAAAGGAACTGGGAGAAAAAAAAGATACAAAACCAAAAAGTCTGGGCGCCGCCGCTCCCGAAGATTTTAAAACAATAAAAAAAGAAAAATCTAAAAAAGATAAAAAAACAAAATCTGAAAAAAGCGAAAAAACAGAACCTAAAAAGACCAAAAAAACAGAATCTAAAAAAGATAAGTTTGCGCATATCGGAGAAGTTTTAAAAAATGTTGAAAAAGAAGGCGCATTTGCGGAAAAACCGCAAGATATTTCAGGGGCGGGAAAAAATAAAGAACAAACGCAAAATTTAGAAAAACCGTTTCATAAAAAACACAGCAAGGAACGTGGACATTCTTTTATTTCAAAAGAAATAGACCGTTTAGGAAAAGAATTGATAGCCGCGAAAAAAGTGTTAAGAGCGGCGAAAACTGAAACTGAAAAACTGGAACTTCAAAAAAAGGAAAATTTTTTCAGGGAAGAATTGGAAAAAGCGAAATCGGCGCGCGACAGAATGAAAACAAAAAAAGTTCAAAAATTTGAAGAGGCAAAACCGATAGAAGAAACAGAGACCATTAAAGAATATAAAAGTATTAATAATGCGCGAGTTGAAAAAGAAATTATTAAAAAAGAAACGCAAATCGAAGAAAAACCGCTGATTGAAGTAGTTTCTCCCGTAGGGTTAAAGGGCGCGGTTTTTACCGATGAGGAACGAAGAACCCTTAAAGGAGAACCCGTGAAAACGGGAAAAGATGCCGTAACAGAACATATTATTTCGGCTGTTCCGGAAAAAGAAGTTAAAATTGAAATTATTCTTTCACCGGTTGGCGGAGCGGAAAAAATATTTTCCGATGAAGAAAGAAAAGAAGTAAAATCGGAATTGGAAAAAATGCGGGCGAAAACCGGAGAAACCGAAAAAAACGCCTTTATTTCCATTGAAGAATCCGTAAAAAATCTTGAAGCTTCGCGAACCGCTTATGCCGGCGCCTATAAAGATTATTTAAAAGCTTTTGGCGGAACAAAAAAGGAAAAAAATTTAACTCATAAAACAGCCGTAAAAAACTTAAAAGAATTTTTTGTAAAAGAAAGCAATGGATTTGAAGCCGGGTTTGGATCCGAAGACAATAAAAAACGGCTAAAGGAACAATTTATAAAAAATATAACGGAAAGGGGCATATTTTTCACAAGTGAAGATATTATAAGGGCGGATAAAATTTTTGAAACTGAATTTGCCAAATTCGCGTATGAAAAATCAAAAAAGGAATACGGGAAAAGTCTTTATGGAAACAAGAAGTCGGAATTCCAATCTCAGGGCAAAAACGGAAATGAATTGGAAAGCGAACTGAAAAAATATTCCGCTTCCGAGATTTTTAAAAAACTTGTTATAGAAGAGAACGAAATATTAAACAAGGCAAAAATTGAGGAATTTCCTCCGAAAGAAAAAAATATTTTTCAGAAATTTTTATCCGGATGGGCTCGCTTGCCCAAAGCGGCGAGATGGGCTGTTTCCGCTTCCATAGCGACGGGAGTGGCTGTCGGCGGGGGATATGTTGCGGGAGGAACCGCCGCTTTGTTGTTTGGCGGATATCGTTTTGGCCGCGCCGCGCTGTCAACTGTTTTAACTTTAGGCGCGGAAAGATTATCCGCTCTTGGGATAAAAGGATTGGAAAAAACTCTTTGGAAAGAAAAAACGTTTGGTTATAGAATGGGGAAATTGAGCGAGCGGTTTGACGCGCTGTCAAATTTGGAAGAATTAAACCGCGAATATTTAAGGATATACGAAGATGATTTAAAACGTCAAAGAAAAATTAATTTAGCCAAGTGGGCAGTGTCTGCGGCTGTCGGAGGCGTGGGGTCTGGGCTGTTATCCGGTCAAATTGCCGGCGGGATGGGAATGAGCGCTGATAAGTATATTCCGGTTGCCAAATATATGGGCATTACCGAAGAGCAGATGAAGCAATTTGGAAAAGCCGGAATTATTGAGAAAACCGATGAAATTATTTTTCAAAAATCTTTTGGAATCCCCGCCGAACTTGAGAAAGCAATGTTAATAACGGAGAAAAATAACAGCTTTTGGCGAGCTGTTTACGGTCAGCTGGATTATAAAATTCATCATAATTTCGAGTTTGCTTCAAATTTAGGGATAAAGCCCGAAGATTTGGCTAACCAGGATAAAATTAAGATGATTTTAAACAAAGAAACTCTCAAACTGCTTGTGAAAAACGGAATAATAGACCAAGACGCGGGAACCGAGTTGAGAATTTCAGAACCGGGCGCGCGGGTTATTTTGGACGGCGATGAAATTAAATTTGACAAGTCAAAAATATATTCGTGGTTGCCCGAAGATAATGACGGAGATGGCGCGAATAAAGTTGCTCCCCAAATTGCTCCTTCTGTGGAAGTTGAAGCGAAACTCGTTATAACAAAAGAACCTGCTGAAATTAATCCCGCGATAATTCCGCAAGATGTTGAAAACCAAAATATATCCGTTTATCAATCCGCGTCGATTTCCGAAGGAATTAAAAATTGGGCGGAAAATTCAACCGGAATAGATATTAAAAAATCTTCGTGGATTGATTTTTTTATCAATAATAAAGAGAACACTGTTGATAAAGTAATGTCTCGCGATTTTATTGGCCACGAAGATTCTGTCGTCGGTTATGTTGTTAAACCCGAACATGGAAGTCCGCAGTGGTGGGAAATAAATGAAAAAGAAAAATTCCAAAGTGAGATTGAAAAGATGTTAAAAAAATATCCGGATGCCGATAGAATTAAATTTAAAAATATGCCCATCGGCGATTTTCTCAAAAAGCAGATGTTTGATTCTTTTGTTTACGATAAAAATATTGACGGCAAGATAATTGAATTGGCAAGTCAAATTAACGGCGGGAAAATAAGAACGGAAGAATTCGCGGATTATTATGCCAGTCATTGGAATAATAAAGTTGACACTGAACTGATAAAAAATTTTAACACAAATTTTAAAGACATAAACGGAAGCGATGCCATAAAAAAAGCGGAAGCGATTGCGAATATAAAAACAGTTTTTCAAAGATTGAAGACTGTATAGAAAAGGTCGGTAACGATTGTAAAACGTTTAAAACAATGGATAATTTAGGAAAAAATATTATAAAAGAACTGGGAATGGATACGCTTTCTGAAAAAGAACAGGAAGAACTTATTTTAAGCATCGGAAATATAATCCGACAAAATATCATATTGCAAATTTTACAGGAATTAAGCGAAGCAGATAAAAACGAATTTGATAAATTATTGGGTGAAAAACCGGACGACCAAGAAGCCATTTTTAAATTTTTAAAATCAAAAATTCCGAATTTAGACGAAATCACAAACGAAGAAATCAGCAAATTCAAAGAAGAAAGCATTAATTTAATGAAAAACATCTCATCGTAAAATACAGTTTAAATTATTTTAAATTATTGCAAAAAAGCGTGGAAAGCAGGTTTTTTTTAAAGACTTGCTTTTTTATTTAAAAATGGTATTTTGAGCAAAGAATTTTTAACATTTAAATAAAAGAAAAATAAATAACAGGAGGGAGATTGTCGTGAAAAAGACATATATTATTTTAGGATTGATTTTTTTGTTTTTTGCGACGGATAGTTTTGGAGAAACATCTGTAAATAAAAAACAGATGTGCCGATTAAACAGAGATCCCGCGGATCCTTATAAGCCGCTTGCATTGAGCGAAGAACTTGTAAAAATAAAAAGTCCGGCGCTTATCACTATGGAAGGAAGATCGGGGAAACAATACACCTGTGTTCTTCCGGAGAATACTGACGTGGTGGTAGCGAAGGATTTAATCAGCGGAAAGAAAAAAGGAAAAAGAATTTATTTATGCGGGAACCCCATCGTGAGCGATTTGATTATTAACGAATCTGAACAGACAAAAATTTCTTTACCCGTAGCTCAGGAAATAAAAACTCCGATTGTAAAAACATTACAGGCGATACGTTCTGCTTCTGCGGATACAATAGTGTTATCCGGGGATGTGGACCCTCAGGGGTCTGAAACTAAGGCGTGGTTTGAGTGGAGTTTCTCCGAACCTGATAAAATGGAATTCTCAAGCGCCTCTGTTAATATCGGGACAAATCCGATGGAAATGGAAGCGGCAATAAAAATTTCCGGCAAAATCTGGTATAGATTAGTTGGAAAAAACAGCGCCGGAACGGCTTATGGTAAGATTTTGGAATATCCTATGGCGGGAACAGTGATGTTGCAAAAACAACAAATGTCTCAAGAACCTAAACTCACCTGCGAACAGAAAAAGACGGGTTGGGGAGCTGTGATTGGGGGAGCCGTTGGAATAGTTTCGGCTATTGTTTTAAAACAACCCAAGTTGTTAGCCGGAGCAATCACAGCCGGCACAACATTAACCGGAGATTATATCGATGGGGGTTGTATAACGGCAAAAGGAGTTGCTGAAGCTATTGGATTTGGAATTATTTCATACATGGTCGCAAAACCAAAACCGAGAATCTCATCTTCTCAACCAGCTCAACCACAACCTTCTGGAGGAGAAATTTCATCTTCACCCTCAACTTCAGGCGTTGTTACTAATGCGACGACAACAACCGCAACTGTCACAGGCGGAACGAGCGCTGTGCCGCCGCCTATACCGGTGGGACCCGCGCCAATGCCGGGAATACAATAAAAAAGCGGGAGCGGTTTTGTGAAAACCGCTCCCTAAATTTTTATTTTAGGTATCAGCAAATTTTAAAGGAGGATAGAGTATTGAAAACAAAGGGGAAGTATTTTGCGATATTGTATTATATTATCGCCGTTGCCGTTTTTTATTTTTTACCGCAAATGATTGATAATATGACTATCAAATTTAATAGTATAATCGCGGGGAAAATTATAGTGGGAATTTGGTTTTCGGTTCTCGTCGGACTTTTAGCATGGCTTTACAAGCGGGCGATATAAGATTGCCCGTTTTTTATTTTTTTAAAAATTTAAATTTTTTATTTTAGACTGATTTAAAATCATAAAATATAACTAAACTGTTTTACTTGACAGAAATAATAAAAAGGTATATGATTGCTAAAATAAAAGATAAAGCTGAAAATATGAAAAACATCACAAATTATAAGGCGATTTTCGTTTTTTCTTTAATCATTTTAATAGGAGTTTTTGTAGCGCCGTCTTTTTCGTTTGCCGCGGCGTCTTTTAACACCGACCCGTTGGATTATCCGACGCTTCAAGTCGGGAACTTAACCACCAGTCCCGGTTGCGCCAGCTGTTGGAAAACTTCCGGCTCCGCGAATGGCGGCGAGTATCTAAGCTTTTTGGTTTATTATCATAACACTTCAAACGAAACGGCTAATCAGACAAAAATTATTGCCAATGTTCCGTCGGGGAGTTATTCATCTCAGACGGTTTCGGTTTCCATAGTTTCTCAAAATTCGGGGACTATAAATGGAAGCGTCGGCATTTCGGCGCCTTCCAATCAATCGCTTACTTTTGTTTCCAATTCGGTTAAGTGGTTCCCGAGCAGAAATTCAGCCGCTCAACCTCTTTTATACGGACAAAGCGGGAATGAAATAGTTTCCGAAGGATTAAATATCGGAGACATCGTTTCAGGCTGGAGTTCTCAAGGATATGTGATTTTTAGCGTTTTGGTGGGAGCGGGAGGAAGCGGGAGTTCCGCCAACGCTCCGATTGTTGCCACTAACCCCGCGACTTCCATCGGCCAGAATTACGCGACATTAAACGGCACGGTTAATTCAAACAACTCAAATACCACAGTTTGGTTTGAATATGGTCCGACAACTTCGCTTGGAAGCACCGCAGGTTATCAAAATATCGGTATTTCAAACTTTACCACAAACATTTCAGCTTATCTTTCAAATATTCAGCCGAATCTGAATTTTTATTACAGAATTGCGGCTCAAAACAGTTATGGAACTTCCTACGGTTCAATTATGAATTTTATGACGGGAACGGGGTATAATTATAATTATTACAGTTCCGGTTATGGAGGCGGCGCGACGGTTACAACTTATAACGCGACTTCAATCGGCTCTAATTTTGCGACTCTCAACGCGTCGGTTAGCTCCAATTATTCCGGCACAACAGTTTGGTTTGAATATGGGACAAACACTTCGCTTGGGTATACAACCGGTTATCAAAACATAGGAACGGGGACCGGAGTTAATTTAACCGCCAGTTTGTCCAATCTTCAATCCAATACCACTTATTATTACCGCGCGGCGACGCAAAATTATACCGGCACCAGTTATGGCAATATAGTAAGTTTTACGACTCCCGGATACGGTTCCGGATATAATTATTACGGCGCGAGCGGAAATTATCCGTATGTTACCACTAACAATGTTTCTTATGTGTATCAGAACTCGGCTTTGTTTAGCGGATCAGTCAACCCGAATAATTCTTTGACTA
This sequence comes from Patescibacteria group bacterium, assembly GCA_030017615.1. GTDB lineage: Bacteria > Patescibacteriota > Minisyncoccia > UBA6257 > UBA9933 > JASEIG01. The sequence goes on along the minus strand of JASEIG010000002.1, from coordinate 58,692 downwards.
CAGCTTGGTTTGAATGGGGAACGACAAATTCTTTAGGAAATAAAACCGCTGAACAGCCGATGGGGCAGGACGCTGTTTCGCATGAATTTTCTTTCGCGGCTTCAGGATTGCAAGCCGACACTATTTATCATTATAGGGCGGTTGCGCGTAATTCTCTCGGAACCAATTACGGAAATATTTTGAACTTTACAACGCGCGCAAACTCTTATGTTCCCGTTTCAAAAGAAACCCAAATCACATTCATAAAAAAATCCGAAATCTCCGCCGACAAAAACATTATTCTTGAACCGTCTATCAGCGATGATAATCCGGATCCGGGCGAAGGAGTCAATTATTCAATTATTTACAAGAATAAATCGTCTCATTCTATTTCCAATGTGGTGTTGAAAATTGCCTTACCCTCAGAAACTCAATATTTAGGCTCTACTATTCAACCCGCTTTAATAACTGCGGATAATAATTTGGTTTTCAACTTGGGAACCATAGACACTGAAAGTCAGGCGGCTATAAATATTAAGATAAAAATAAAAGACGCGGCTGAAAAAAATAACGTTCTTATATTTAACGCTTTGCTTGAATACAATAATTATAAAGGAACATTCCAGTCAATCAGCGCTTTTATAACAGCGATAATCAGCGGAAATTCTCTTACCGCTTCGCTGGAGAATATTTTAAAATCGCTTTTTAGCAATTGGGCTTTTGACTTATTGCTCGGATTAATAATTGGCTATGGGATTTATCATTTTTTTATTAAAAGCAAAGAAACGGACTTGGTTTAAATAAAACTAAAAACTAAAAACTCCTATATAGGAGTTTTTAGTTTGCGTATTTATAATTCGGGTTTATAATAAATATATGGAAAACAATTTATCTCGGGACGTTTTTTTATACCTGCTTTCAGTTATAGCATTAGCGTTTATTGCGGTTTCTTTCGGCAGTTTGATATTCCAAATAATCAATATTTATTTGCCGGATGTTTTAAGTTATGCGCCGGTTTCGGCTTCTTATGACGCAATTCGCTGGTCAATTGCCGTATTATTGATTGTTTTCCCGGTTTATATCTGGATAATGAATTTTTTGCGAAAAGACACAGAAATAATTCCGGAGAAAAAAAATCTCAAAATAAGAAGATGGCTTCTTAATTTTACTTTGTTTATTTCCGCGATTGTTATTGTCGGCGATGTCATTGGGTTGATTTACAATTTTCTTCGCGGAGAGCTGATTTTAAACTTTTTTATGAAAGTTATCGTTATATTTATAATCGCAATCGTTATTTTTATTTATTATCTGAAAATTTTAAGAAGCCCTGAAATTAAAAATTTTACAACTTCTGTTTTGCCTAAAATTACTGCTGTGATTATTTTTATCGGGGTAGTCGCCGGATTGTTTGTCGCGGGTTTGCCTAAAAGCCAGCGGTTAATTCGGTTTGATGAAAAGAGAATCAGCGACCTTTCTTTTATTCAAAGCCAGCTGAGTGAATATTGGAGAAAAAATGAAAAACTTCCCGATGTTTTTGACGACTTAAAAGACGGGGGTTTGAATATTCCCGCAGACCCTCAAACAGGCGCGCCATACGGATATAAAAAATTATCAAATTTGAAATATGAAATCTGCGCCAACTTTCAAACTTCAAACAAGGACAATAAAATACAAAAAAGAGTTGCGCCCGCGTTTTATTACGAAACATATAATTGGAATCACGAACAAGGAATAGTTTGTTTTGAACGGTCTGTAAACCCCGGAGATTATAAGCCGGTTGCGTCAGAACAATAAATGCAAGTTATCAACCGAGTGTTTAAATGGGATTTGAAATTTTGAAAAAATCAAAAAAGAGCCGGGCGCGTCTCGGATTGTTGAAAACAAAACACGGAGTCGTTGAGACTCCGTGTTTTGTGCCGGTTGCCACAAGGGGAACTATTAAAACTTTGACTAGCGAGGAAGTGGAAAGAACAAAGAGCCAAATTCTTATCGCCAACACTTATCATCTTCATTTAAGGCCGGGAGGAGATGTGCTGAAATCGCACAAAGGTCTTCATGAATTTATGAATTGGAAGCATCCGCTTATGACGGATTCCGGCGGTTTTCAGGTGTTTAGTTTGGGATTTGGAAAAGATTTTGGAGTGGGGAAAATTTTATCCGACGATAAACGGCAAAAACAAAATAATAAATTGCAAACAAACAATATAGTTTTGCCCGGGAGCCAACCGGAGGATATTAAAATAACCAAAAAGGGCGTTTGGTTTCGGTCGTATGTGGATAACAGCAGGGTTTTTCTTGGGCCGAAGGAATCCTTCAAATTCAGGAAAAAATCGGAGCCGATATTATTTTGGCGTTTGATGAATGTCCGCCACCCAATGCGAATTATGATTATAATAAACAATCAATGGAAAGAACTCATAGATGGGCTCAAATTTGTTTGGATGTTAAAAAATCAAAACAAGCTTTGTTCGGGATTGTTCAGGGGGGGAAGTTTAAAGATTTGAGAGTAAAAAGCGCGAAGTTTATCGGGTCGTTGCCGTTTGACGGTTTTGCCGTGGGCGGCGAATTTGGCGGCGATAAAAAAATGATGTTGAAAATATTGAAATGGATTTTTAACGAACTTCCCGAAAACAAGCCGAGACATTTGCTTGGCATCGGATTTCTTGAAGATATCCCTAAAATTATCGCCCAAGGAGTGGACACTTTTGATTGCACTGTTCCCACTAATTATGCCAGGCGCGGGATTGCGTTTACTTCAAAAGGGAAAATTGATGTTTTTCGCGGAAGGTTTTTAAAAGACAATAATTCTTTGGATAAAAAATGTTCTTGCCAAGTTTGCCAAAATTACACTCGCAGTTATATTTCTCATTTATATAAATCGCAGGAAATTACCGCGCTTAGGTTGTTGACCGAACACAATCTTTATTTTTTTAATTCTTATGTTGAAAAAATTCGGAGAGATATTAAAAGAGGAAAAATATAAAAGGGGACCATCTAAGGTCCCCTCAGGGGTTGTTTTACGCGAGTCCCATTTCGTTTAAATAAGATTCAGCGTGTTGGATAAGCATCTCAATTTCTTTTATGGAACAGTCAGAATGATTTTCCGGAATTCCCAAAAAATTGCGAGTTTTTTGAACAAATACTTTTGATGTTTCCGACAGCGGATGGTGCCATGGGATGAGAGTCGCGTTTTCTTCTTCAATTTTAACGGCATTTACTTTAAAAATTTTATCGTTTTCATTAAGCCGTTTTAAACCGTGCACTATCAAAGCAAATTCGTCAACAGAAGGAACAAAAACGTCATTATCGCTCCTTTCCATATTTAATTTTTCAAACAAGACACCTGTTAGAAGACCTAAACCGAATACTGTTTTTGCCGGGTCGTTTTCTTTTCCTGTCATCACACACCCCTTTGTAAAGATTTTTTATAATGCTAAATAGAGTATATCATATAAAATTTTATTTTACATGTGGATAACCCTGTAATATCACTTTGGTGTCTGAAAATTTATGATTTTCAGGCAAATTATAAACTCGCCTATTCCAAGCGATATTATGAGATAACCTTTCTAAAATAATTTATAATTTTATCGTCATTATCCAATTTCCCTATAGTGGTTAAATTTGAATGTTTATTAATTTGATGATTTTCACTTTTTCGGAATAATGTTACGGGTAATTGACAGTCATTTATTTTCTTCATAATCTTTTAACAGTTCAAATTAAATTAAATTTAATAGGGGGTAAATATGGGAGCAATGGTAGAAAATATTTTTTTAGTGATGATTTTTACGCTGAACGGAAAAAGGAAAAGAATCAAGGCGTTGATTTATAAAAGCCCGGAAGTACTGGAACTTTTACGAGAAAGCGAATTTATTAATAATATTTCCCCGATACTGGATGATAAAATTGGAGTGTTTGAGGTGGTGGAAATTAAAGAAACAGGCGGCCGCACCAATATCATTTTATTTGAAAATGAAGATAACGGGTCGTTGAAATTGGAATACCCAATTTTCACGGGGTTAGACTCGTTTCCCTGACAGAAAGGAAATATTATATTAAAGCTCCGGCGATAATTTCAAAAGAGCTTTTTTTAAATTTTACTTAAGCAAAATGCGGTCGTTAAATACTTAATAAAAAATATATGTTTATAGATATAGAATATCCAAAACAGCGATCTGTCGGGTTTGGTTGCTGTTTTGGCTGATATTAATGATATTAAATGGTTTTAATTTATACAGTCTGATTAATTAGACCGATATCAAATCAAATTTAAAATTTTTATTTAGCCATAGCACTTTATACACGATCGCACACAAAGCGCCATAGTTAAATAAATAAAATTTATTTAAGTGAGATTGTGAAATTATATGTTTTTTGTGGTAAAATTTTATAATTATGAAAGCAAAAAAAGAGAGACCTAAAATCGGGCTGGCGTTGGGCGGAGGAGGCGCGAAAGGATTGGCGCATATCGGAGTTATAAAAGTTCTTGAGAAAAACAACATTCCGATTGATTTTATCGCCGGCACAAGTATTGGTTCTCTTATTGGGGGACTGTACGCATTTTCCAAAGATATAAAAAAAGTGGAAGAAACAGCTTTATTTAAAGATAAGCTTCAAATTATTAATTTTTTAATGGACCCGTCTATTCACGGAGGGTTTATAACAGGCAATAAAATAGAAAAATTTATCAAAGAGCGTATAAACGACACGCAGTTTTCAAAGCTGAAAATTCCCTTTATTTCTGTTGCGACTGAACTTACAACCGGAAAGGGAATTTTATTAAAAAAAGGAAGCGTGGCCGATGCTATTCGCGCCAGCATTTCTTTCCCCTTGATATTTGAACCGATGCAATTTGGAACTAAAGTTTTGGCGGACGGGGGGTTATCGCATCCGGTTCCAGTTGATATCGTGAAGAAAATGGGAGCGGATATCGTTATCGGGGTTAATTTAGGCGCGCATTCTCTTTATCGTGATACTGACAACAGATTGGGTCTTCATGACGCGATTCTTTATACTATCAGCGCTTTGCGGTATAATTTGGGTATAATTTCAGTAAAAGACGCCGATATAATCATTGAGCCGAATATAACCGATGTAAATGTAATCGGGTGGAAGAATTTTTTACACGGGAAAACAGCCATTAAAAAAGGCGAAAGGGCGACACAAAAAGCAATATTTAAATTAAAAGAATTAATTAAAAATTATAATAAATAAAAAAATATGCTTACATTAACGAATATTATTTTAATCATAACGGCCGTTTTAGTTTTGTGGATTATTTTGATTTTTAACGGATTGGTAAGAAGAAGATATAGAGTAAAAGAAGCCTGGTCGGATATAGAAGTCCAGTTAAAAAGAAGATACGATTTAATTCCTAATTTAGTGGAGACTGTAAAAGGATATATGGCTCACGAAAAAGGAGTTTTTGAAAATGTCAGTGAAGCGAGATCGGCGGCTTTGGGGGTCAACGGCAAAAAAGAAAAAGCTGAGGCCGAAAATGCTTTAAGCAACACTTTAAAAACTTTATTTGCGGTTTCGGAAAATTATCCCGATTTAAAGTCAAACGTCAATTTTCTGGATTTACAAAGAGAGCTTGCGGATACTGAAAATAAAATTCAGTCAGCGCGCCGGTTTTATAACGGCAATGTTATGGATTACAACACTAAAACAGAAACATTCCCGGCAAATCTCATTTCGGGAATTTTTGGTTTTAATAAAGAAGAATTTTTTGGCATAGAAAATTCTCAGGAACGCGAATCTGTAAAAGTTAAATTTTAACGACTTTTAAGAGTATTTTGATGTAAAGTGAAAATAAAATTTAAAAAAAAGATTTCAGCCGCTATAATTATTACGATGTCCATAGTCGTAATAGTGGGACTGGCCGACATAAGTTTTTTATTTCGCAGTGAACACCAAGGCAATCTCATAAAATCGAAATATCCAATTATGAAAAAAGTTTCTTTTGTAACCGCGGATGATAAAAAAATAAACGCCGATTATTATATTGTGGATAAAAATAAGTATACCAATCCGAAAGGATGGTTGGTTTTGACGCATATGATGCCCGCTGTGAAAGAATCCTGGGAAGATTTGGCAAATGAATTGCAGGTCGAAGAATATGAAAGCCTGGCAATTGATTTGCGCGGACATGGGGAATCGGCGGAAGGTTCCGACGGTTTTGTAAATTTTTCAGATAAAGAACATCGGAATAGTATAAATGATTTAAAAGCCGCAATTTCGTTTTTAAAAGATAATGGAGCGGAACCCGAAAAGATATTTTTCATAGGAGCTTCTATTGGCGCCAATCTTTCATTACAATATGTGAGCGAAAATGAAGACGCGAAAATAGTTGTTTTGCTTTCACCGGGAATTAATTACAGAGGAATCAAAGCGGAAGCGCCGGCAAGGAAATTAAGGCTTAATCAAAAAGCGCTGATTATTTCCAGTGAAGATGACGAAGGAAATGATAATGAAGCAAAAAAGATTTTTGAAAGTATTCCCGAGAATGTGCAAAAAGAATTAAAAATATACAAGACCGGCGGGCATGGAACTGATATTTTAACCGGCCAGCCGGATTTAAAAAACGTAATAATAAATTTTATAAATAAATGGAAATGAAAAAAAAAGATTTTTTATTGGTTAGTTTAATAGGAGTGCTGTTCGGACTTTTGCTTTTACCGGTAATAAAAAATTTACATGCGCGGATTTTTTCTCTGACTTTTATAAATGTAATTTTAATGGTTTTTGGGTTTGCGGTTTTTGCCGTTATCGCTTTGTGGATCGCTTCTCTTGTTGCCAAACGGGTTCCTGTTGTTTTACAGTTTGTGAAATTTGCGGCAGTGGGAGCACTTAATACTCTTATTGATTTAGGAATTTTGAATTTGATGATTTATATTTTTAATCACGCTTCGGGAATCTGGTTTTCCATTTTTAAAGGAACTTCGTTTATTATTGCCAATATCAATGCTTATTTTTGGAACAAATATTGGACATTCGGGAATGATAAAGAGGCGAGCATAAAGGAATTCAGCCAATTTTTAACAGTAAGCGTGATAGGGTTTGTCCTTAATATTGGAACAGCGGCTTTAATAGTAAGCAAGGCGCGTTTTACCGGGGTTTCCGCGGGACAATTGGCAAATATCGGAGCTTTAGCCGCGGTTGCGGTTTCGCTTGTTTGGAATTTTATTGGATATAAATTTATTGTTTTTAAAAAATCCAATGAGATTAAAACGAAATAGCGGGTAAATAATTTTTTTAGGCGAAAATTTCACCGACTTGAGTTATCCACATTGTATTTTATTTTTATTTAGTTCAAAATTAATGCAAGAGAAAAAATAAAATTTTTTCTTGGAAATAAAATTTAAAGTATGAATTGAATGGTCGGCAATCCATTTTTTAAATTGAAAAATAATTTGTGTTTAGTTTAATAAAATTAAGCACGATAAAGCCACAATGGCAGCAAAGAAAAAAGCAAAAAAGACCGCGAAAAAGAAGGCTACAAAAAAGAGAAAGTAAACCAGGTCTTTTAAAAAACTGTCCCGCTTAGCGGGGCGGTTTTTATTTTATATCTTTTCATGTATGTTTATTGGATGCAAATTTTAGAGTATTAATTTAGTAATTTAATCTTTAAAAATATCAGTTATTTTTTTGAATTTTATCTGCTATCTGGACGATCATTCAGATAGCAGACAGGCGCAATTTAAAATTTTTATATTCGGATATATATTGGAAAAAAGAAAAAAACGTGGTATAATTACTCAAACTTTAATCAGCGGATTTAAAACAAAAAACATTTTAAGTTTTGCGTTGTAGTTTTGTTATTTAAATATGAAATTAAATATAAAAGCCAGCGGTTTGGATTTGACTCCTGCCATTAATGAATACGTAGAAAATAAAATTAAATCAGCGGGAAAAATTATCACGGGATTTGAAAAAAGTCAGGAAGCTGAAATTAATTTTGAAATTACAAGAACTACCAGACATCATCGGCACGGAAATGTTTATCATGCTAAGGCGAATGTGTATTTAAACGGAAAACTTATCCGCGTTGAGCATGACGGAGACGATGTGAGAGCAATAATTGATAAAGTAAAGGATAAGCTTAAAATTGAATTTCAAAAATTTAAAGAAGTTAATATTGAAGACGACAGACATACTCGCGGCGATAAAATTTAATTTTTAACGATTTAACTTAATTTGCGCATTTTTTATGTTCAGTTTTTTAAAAAACCTGTTTGGGAAATATGATTTTGATTTGCTGATTTCTGAAATAAATTCCAGGGAGCCGGAAATTGTAAAACTTTCATCCGAGGAATTGAAAAAAAACAGTTTTGAATTAAAAGAAAAAATACGAAATGAAAATAATATAGATAAGTTTCTTCCGGAAGCTTTTACGTTTGTAAGGGAAGCTTCAAAACGCGTTTTAAATCAACGTCATTTTGATGTTCAACTTATAGGCGGCATCGCACTTCATCAGGGGAAAATCGCTGAAATGAAAACCGGCGAAGGAAAAACTTTAGCCGCAACCGCGCCGGCTTATTTGAACGCGCTGACGGGGAGAGGAGTCCATATTATCACTGTCAACGATTATCTTGCCAGACGCGATACAGTGTGGATGGGGCAGATATACAATTTACTTGGGATGACTGTTGGTTGTCTAACTCATAACACGGCTTATTTTTATGATCCAACCTATACGGCGCGTGATAATGGACAAATGTCAAGAGACGGGGAACAAGAGACGGAAAACAATCAGGATAAATTAGACAAAGAACGGGATATATTGGGCAGTTTTAAAGTATTTCAGGAATATTTGCGTCCGATATCCAGAAAAGAAGCTTATAAATTGGATATTCTTTACGGAACAAACCACGAATTCGGATTTGATTATCTTCGGGATAATTTATCATACAGAACGGACGATCAAGTCCAGCGCGGACATTATTTCGCCATTATTGACGAAGTGGACAGTATTTTAATTGATGAGGCAAGAACTCCTTTGATTATTGCCGCGCCGGATGCCGAATCCAGCGAGTATTATAAAATATTTTCCAAGGCGGTTGAATATTTAAAAAAAGAAGAAGATTATCTGGTGGATGAAAAAACAAAATCGGCAACTATTACCGATGACGGCATAACTAAAATTGAAAAGTTTTTAAATATTAAAAATCTTTACGGTCCGGAAAATTTTCGTCTCGTTCATTTCTTGGAAGAATCGCTTCGCGCTCGCGCGCTTTTTCATCGTGATAAACATTATGTCAACAGAAACGGCGAAATAATTATTGTAGATGAATTTACCGGCAGACTTATGCCCGGAAGAAGATATTCGGGGGGATTGCACCAGGCAATTGAGGCAAAAGAAGGAACGCAAATTCAGCAGGAATCAAAAACTTACGCGCAAGTGACTATTCAAAATTATTTTCGCCTTTATAAAAAAATTGCGGGTATGACCGGAACCGCGCAGACTTCTGCGGAAGAATTTCATAAAGTTTATAAATTGGAAGTTATAACTATCCCCACGAACAAACCATCGGCAAGAGAAGATTTGCCGGACTTAATTTATAAGAATAAGAAATCAAGATACAATGCGGCTGTGGCGGAAATAAAAAGACGTTGTGAAATGGGACAGCCGGTTTTAGTCGGCACCGCTTCCATAAACAATAATGAGATTATTTCGGGATTGTTAAATAAAGCCGGCGTGAAACACGAGGTTTTAAACGCTAAAAATCACGAGCGTGAAGGAGAAATAATCGCGCAGGCCGGAAAACCGGGCGCTGTGACTGTCGCCACCAATATGGCGGGAAGAGGCGTTGATATTATTCTTGGCGGTAATCCGCCCAGCCCGATGAAAGCGCGGAAAGTAAGGGATTTGGGAGGACTGTATGTTATCGGGACGGAACGGCACGAAGCGCGGCGCATAGACAATCAGCTTCAGGGACGCGCGGGAAGGCAGGGCGATCCCGGCGCGACTCAATTTTTTCTTTCTCTTGAAGACGATTTAATGAGAATTTTTGGAGGCGAAAAAATAAAAAGCATAATGGAATCTTTTAATTTGCCCGAAGACCAGCCGATTGAATCAAAAATGGTTTCCCGGGTTGTTGTTGAAGCGCAGAAAAAAGTGGAGGGCATAAATTTTGATTCCAGAAAACACCTTCTTGATTACGACGATATTCTTAATAAACAAAGGGTTGCCGTTTATGACAAAAGGCAGAAGATTTTGGAAAATAATTTATCCGAATCATTGGAAGAAATAATTTTAAATTCTTTTGACAGAATATCCGCTCAAAACGCGGAGCCGGAGAATTTAGAAAATTTAGAAAAAACACTTATTAATTCCGGCGTGCTTGAAAAAGACGAGATGACATCAGAAAAAGATTTAAAAGAAATTCTTAAAGAGAAAATCAGAAAAGCGATTACGCCGGAAAACGAGCTGGAAACGCGCGTCAGAGTGTTGGCGACACTGGACAGTTTATGGATGAACCATTTGGATAATTTGGAAGCTCTTCGGGAATCGGTAAATATCAGAGCATACGGCCAGCACGACCCTTTGGTGGAATATAGAAGAGAAAGTTTTATAATGTTTAAAAGTCTTTTTGTTAATTTTGAAGATTGGATATTTTTTAATATCTGGAAGTTATTATCACAGACCAATACTGGACGAATACAGAATAATGCGGAAATTATCCCGCGCAATTCCGCGTTTGTTCAGCGCAAATCCGTCGGTCGCAACGAGCCATGCCCTTGTGGCAGTGGGAAGAAATATAAAAAGTGTCATGGATAATATAAAAAAAATAATGAATTTATTTTATTTACAAATTTAGTTAAAAATTTTAAAAAATGGCAGTTATAAAAAAGAAAATTTGGCCGGAGTATTTTGGCGCTGTAATTTTGGGAAAAAAGAAATATGAATTGCGTCTCAACGATTTTGAAATAAATGAAGGCGACACCTTGGTTCTTGAAGAATGGGACCCAAAAATAAAAGAATATACCGGCAGAAAAATTGAAAAGAAAGTTACTTATGCGGGCAAGTACAAAATTGACCAGCTATTTTGGCCCAAAGAAGAAATTTTAAATAAAGGCATTCAAATTATCTCACTTGAATAAATGGAAAACTCTAACGACAATCGCACAGAGTTATTAAAACAAATCAGAGACGAGATTTGGAATTTAAAAGAATCACCCTTATATCAATACAGAATTCAAGACAATGTTTATCCGGTTATCGGGGAAGGGAATCATTACGCGAAAATAATGTTTATCGGAGAAGCGCCGGGGAAGACGGAAGCGGAAACCAGCCGGCCGTTTGCCGGGGCGGCGGGGAAAATTTTAACCGAATTAGTTGAATCAATCGGGCTTTTAAGAAAAGATGTTTATATAACCAATATCGTAAAAGACAGGCCGCCGAATAATCGCGACCCTTTTCCGGATGAAATAAACATTTACGCTCCTTTTTTAGACCGCCAAATTGAAATTATCCAGCCCGAAATTATAGCCACATTGGGACGATATTCAATGGCTTATATTATGGAAAAATTCGGTCTTGACCAGCATTTAAAAGGGATTAGCAATGTTCATGGGAATGTTTTTGGAACGCAAACCGCGCGCGGAAAAATAAAAATTATTCCTTTATATCATCCCGCAGTCGCGTTATACAGGAGGGAACTAAAAACTGAAATGCTTAAAGATTTTCAAACACTTAAAGAATTAATAAAATAATTAAAATAATTTAACGGCGACACAGGCATGAACAATTTTTTGGTTATTTTAATCGGTGTGTTTTGCGGAGTATTTCTCATCATTGCCATAAGAAAAATTCGCCTTTTTGTGATTTTTATGGCAATAAAAACACTGGAAAAAAGTAAAATGAAAGAATTACAAAATATCAGAAGTCGGCAATTCCCGGATTTTTTCTTGTCAGGCGCGGAAAAAGAAATAAAAGAAAAATATCGGAACAGAACGGAAGAATTGAAAAAACAAAGGCAAAAAATAAAATCCGCGCCTTTTTAACGGGCAAAACGCGGATTTGCCGATTTAAATAGAATTTTTTTTGGAAATATATTAGAATTACATAAATGCTGTTCACTGACAGTTTATTGGCGGCTTTATCGGGAATATGACCACTCTTATTAAAAATATTTTTTTAGTAAATGGGGCTAATCGTCCTCCGGCGAAAGCCGATGTTTTAGTGAAAGGAGAAAAAATTACCGCAATCGGATATTTTCCAAATTATAAAGCGGACAGCGCGGTGGAAGGAATGGGCGCTTATCTTGCGCCGGGTTTTATTGATATAAATACCGCTTCGGATTTGTATTTGTCTTTATTTACCGAACCCGCGCAAACCGATTTTATCAAACAAGGAGTTACCACCATAATCGGCGGACAGTCGGGAATTTCTCTCGCGCCTCTTTTTTACGGTTCGCTTGAACTTCAAAAATTTTGGACAAATGTTTCAAAATTAAATGTTAACTGGCACACAGTTAAAGAGTTTTTAAATACCGTTGAAAAACGTCCGCTCGGAGTAAATTTTGGAATTTTGGCGGGGCACTCCACTTTAAGGGAATTTTTAGCGGGTGAAGAATTCAGAGACCTTACGCAAAAAGAAATTGATGTTTTCAAGGATATTGTGGACGCATCATTAAAGCAAGGGGCATTTGGTTTTTCAGTTGATTTGAACTTTCCGCTTACTTCTTTAGTTTCATATAAGGAATTAAAATCTTTAGCGGAAATTGTGGAAGCAAACAGGGGATTATTCAGCGTTAAAATCAGAAACGGCTCCGATTCTTCCGTATTTTTAAAAAACAATAAAGATAATTTTATTCCATCGGTGAATGAAATTGTGAACCTTGCCAAAGAAACCGCCGTTAAAGCGGAAATTAATAATTTTTCATGTCCGAAAGGATTTGAAAAAGAATACAAGGAAGGCATAAAAATAATAGAGGATAATTCAGCTGTGTCGGATGTTTATTTCAATCTCCATCCGTTTGAAATTTCCGCGATTCCGCTTTTTGCGTTTCTTCCTATTTGGGCGCAACGCGGCAGTTTCAAGGAAATTCAAAACAATTTTAATTCATTGGAATCTCTTATAAAAATAAAAAAGGATTTGCCTCTTTTAAAAATGGAAGAAATTAAGATATTTCGGGCGCCGGAGCATGAATATTTAACGGGAAAAACATTAAAAAGTTTTTGTCTTGACAGAGGAATTAATCCAAAAGAGGGTTTACTGGAATTAATGAAACTGACAAAATTGCGGGGAGTTTTAATGTTTAAAAATTTATCCGTTAAACCTTTATTTAACGCTCTTATTAGCGGAAAATCCATAGTTTCGTCGTCTTCCGCGAGTTTTCACGAAGATAATCAAATAACAGATATGGAACATTCAAAAACATTTCCGAAAACTTTGGAATTTGCGGCAAAAAACGGCATTCCGATTGAAAAAATTATTCAGAAATTCACCAGTCTTCCGGCAAGACAATTGGGAATTAAAGATAGAGGAATTATCGCTGAAAATATGGCGGCTGACCTCGTGTTAATAAGAAATTCAAAAATAGAAATGGTGATGGTAAACGGGAAGTTCGCAATGAAAGACGGCCAGCTGATTGAATCTTTGAACGGGAAAATTTTAAGAAAAGCGGAAAAGTAAAAAAATGATAAGAGGATTAAAAATAAAAAAAGGAAACCCGCCGGACTATATTTTATTGACAACAATAATTTTACTGACTGTTTTCGGACTGATTATGCTTTCAAGTGCGTCGTCCGATTTGGGGAAAATTAAATTTAACAATACTTTTTATTATTTAAAACATCAGATTTATTACGGATTAAGCTTGGGTATTATCGGATTTTTAATCGGATATTTTGTGCCGTATAAAAAATGGCAATCGGCGGCGATTTATCTGCTGTTAGTCAGTATTGCCGGACTTATTCTGGTATTTACTCCGATAGGCATGCACTCGGGCGGAGCTGTCAGATGGATAAATATCGGGCAAATATCAATCCAACCCGCGGAGCTTTTAAAGTTAACGTTTATAATTTATTTAGCCGCATGGCTAAGCAAAAAGAAATCACGTTCCGTCAGTTTTGACGAAGGTTTTATTCCGCTTATTATTATGGCCGGGGTGATAGCTGTTCTTATCGCGCTTCAGCCGGCCACAACCACTATATTTATAATTATGACCGCAAGTCTTATTGTTTATTTTGTGAGCGGAACAAGATTGCGTTATATCGCCGGCATTGTTTTTTTAGGGATATTTGGTTTGGCAGTAATAGTTCTTAATACTCCATACAGAACGCAACGCGTTATGAATTACATAAATAATAAAAGCGTTGATACGCAGTCAAGCGGTTATCATCGCAATCAGGCGTTAATGGCCATTGGTTCCGGGGGCGCGTTTGGAGTCGGCTTCGGACAATCAACGACAAAATACAAATTTTTGCCCGAACCGATAGGCGATTCCATATTCGCCGTTATCGCCGAGGAATTTGGGTTTATCGGTTCAATAATTTTAATTTCCACATTTATTTTGCTTGTGGTCAGGGGATTTATTGTTGCAAAAAATTGCCGCGACCAATTTGGACGGTTGATGACAGTTGGTTTTATTTCAATTATTGCCATTCAGACTTTTGTGAATATAGGGGCTATTTCCGGGCTTTTGCCGCTCACCGGAGTTCCTTTGCCGTTTATCAGTTACGGGGGAACCGCGTTGGCGATTTTTTTGACCATGGGCGGTATTATTGTTAATATTTCTAAATATAGTTGAATAGCTTTTAGGTTTTAGTTTTTAGTTTTGTTATGTATTCAGTTTTTATTATTTTACTTAACACCTAACATCTAACACCTGATACCTATAAATTGAGAATTTTATTTACCGGCGGAGAAACGGGGGGGCATATTTACCCGATAATAGCTGTGGCTCAAAAAATTAAGGAGAAAAATCCGGAAGCGGAGCTTTATTATGTCGGGTGTCCTGAAAATTACGGTTATTTTTTGGCGCAAAATAAAATTAAGGTTTACAAAATCGCTTCTTCAAAATTAAGGCGATATTTTGATTTTAGAAATATCATTGATTTTCCGAAATTTATAATCAGCGTAATTCAGGCGTTTTGGAAAATTTTTTGGATTATGCCTGACGTTTTATTTTCTAAAGGCGGGCCGGGCGCTTTACCCGTGGTTTTAGCTTGTTATTTTTATCGCATTCCGATAATAATTCATGAATCCGACGCTGTTGCGGGTTTGACAAATTTAATTTCCGCAAAATACGCGGACAGAATTGCCGTTTCTTTTATCGCGTCTCAAGAATCTTTTTTAGAAAAATTTAAAAAAGAAAAAGATAAGCGGAAAATATCCGCGAAAATGGCTTTAACCGGCAATCCGATTCGCGATTTTTTATTAAGAGAAAATAATTTAACGCGCGAAGCCGCCAAAAAAATTTTCAGTTTTGACCCGAACAGACCGGTAATTTTGGTTTTAGGAGGTTCTCAGGGAGCTGTAAGAATAAATGATTTTTTTCTTGATATCGCCAAAGAGTTAATCGTAAATAATTATCAAATATTGCACCAAACAGGAATTAATAACTTCACGGGATTTAATAAAGAAATAACTTCTCTTTTTGAACATTTTTCACAGACGCAAAAAAATCAATACAAGTCAATCGCGTATTTTGACGAAAATATAAAGGATGCTTATATCGCCGCGGATTTGGTTGTTTCCAGAGCGGGAAGCGGCTCTATATTTGAAATCGCGGCTATGGGAAAGCCGTCAATTTTACTGCCTTTGGCGGAGGCCGCCGGAAATCATCAGGTTAAAAATGCATTTGAATATTCTAAAGCGGGAGCGGCTATTGTGATTGAGGAAAGCAATCTTAAACCGAATCTTTTTATGTCGCAGATTCAAAAAATATTTTCCAATCCGGGAATTTCTGAATCAATGTCTCAATCCGCCGCAACCTTATTTAAGCCGCAATCTTCTCAAATTATTGCCGATGAGGTATTAAAATTAACTATCCGGTAACAATCCCCGCCAAAATTTTTTTATCCATAACCAATAGAACTTATCCACTTTTTAGTAAAATAAAAATATTGTATAATAAAAAAAACCAGAAATGGTCGAAAAACTTAAAAATTTTCAAAACAAACAAAAATGAATAAAAACACCATAATTTTAATAGCGATTGCGGTTATAATAATCGCTCTTGGGTTGGGAGGATATTTTTATTGGAAAAAGTCGGCTCAGACTCCGGAGCAAAAGGCGATAGAAAATGTTACTCAGAGCGCGTTGCCGGACTACGGTACACAAACGGAGCCATTGCAAAAAATGCCGGATGTAAATCCCGCGACAAAAACCAACCCTTATAAAACGACCAAGACTAATCCATTTGAATAAAATAAATATTTATAAAGTTGTGAAATTTAAAATCTTTTTGGTAAACTTTTTATTTTAGAAACTTTATAAACTTAGTTATTAATTATGAAACAAAAAATTTTAAGCGCCGGGATATTAATTTCGGCAATCGTAATTTCTTTATTTATTGTTTCCGGCAATAAAATTTTTGCGCAGGAACAGCAAAATCAACAGGGTGGAGAAATTGCCAATATTCAATTTCCTGTCGCCGAACTTGGAAATTGCAAAGATAAAACGGATTGTAAGAAATATTGCGATGAACCGTCGCGTATGGATATCTGCTTAAATTTCGCCGAGAAAAATAAATTAATGGATAAAAGGGAAATGCAGATGGCCAGAATAATTATAAAAGAAAAAGGTCCCGGCGGATGTAAAAACAAAGAGGAATGCGAGGCGTATTGCGATGACGTGAGTCATATAAAAGAATGCATATCTTTTGCGGAAAAAAACGGATTGATGGACCAGAAAGAATTAGAAGAAGCCAGAAAAGTTCAAGCCGCGATAGATAAAGGAATTAAGCCGCCTCCATGCGGAGGGAAAGACAGATGCGAAATGTATTGTTCCAGTCCCGATCATATGGAAGAATGTATGAATTTTGCTTTGCAAGCCGGGCTAATGGATGAAGACGAAAAAGACGAAGCGCAAAAAGTTTTACAGGCTGTTAAAAACGGCGCAATTCCGCCTCCATGCGGCGGCAAAAAAGAATGCGACGCTTATTGTTCCGAGGAAAACCATTTTGAAGAATGTATCGCTTTTGCCGAGAAGGCCGGATTTATGAAAGCCGATGAAGCTCAAATGGCGCGAAAAACAAAAGGGAAGGGGCCGGGCGGATGTAAAGGCAGAGAAGAATGCGATGCATTTTGCAATAAAGAAGAAAATTTCCAAGTTTGCGTTGATTTTGGCGTGCAAAATGGAATGATGACGCCTGAAGAAGCTAAAATGGCTAAAAAAACCGGCGGTAAAGGTCCCGGCGGATGTAAAAGTAAAAACGAATGCGAGGCGTATTGCAAAGATAACCAAGAAGCTTGTATGCAATTTGGAATAGAACACGGAATGATTCCGGCTGAAGACCTTCAAAAAATGAAAGAAGGAAAACAGCAAATGATAAAAGCCGTTAATGAAGCTCCTCAAGAAGTTTTGGATTGTATTAAGCAAATAGCCGGAGATGACGCGGTTGAAAAAATGAAAAGCGAAACCGGTATGCCTTCGCAACAAATCGGTCAAGCGATGCAAGAATGTTTTGAAAAACTTGGCGGTCAGATAGGTCCGCGCGGCGAGAAACAGGAATTTGAGCCGGGAGAATCTGGTATGAGAGAGGAACAGAGGATGATGCCGAGAGATGAAAACAGGGGATTGGATATCGGAAAAATGATTAATTCATTTCCGCCGGAAATAAGAGGTTGCGTTGCCCCGGCGCTTACTCAAAAATTAAAAGATTTTCAAGGCAATCCAAAAGAAATAATAGACCAAATAGTAAGCGGGTGCGGCGGACAATTACCAACAAACCAGATTAATCAACAGGAACAGAGACAAAATATTGAAGGTCCCGGAAGTTCTGAAACACAGGAAGTGAACGCGCCGCCTCAAGAACGCAACGAACAAATGCCAAATTTTCAGCCGAGTGAAGAGCAAATTCAGCAATATCAACGGCCACCGGATGGTCAAAAAATGCCGCCATTAAGAGAACAACAACCACAGGCAGGACAACAGCCACCACAACCTCCTTCTACAGAGGGACAAGCTCAGCCGCAAAGTTCAAATTCCAAATCTTCAATTACCGCTTTTATATTAAATGTCTTTAATTCCATTTTTGGAAGAAAATAAAGTTCTAAGTATAGCGGCGGGGGTCTGGTTGCTACTGCGGACAAGGTGTGTTGAAACTGGCTAAAATGACTTTTTTAAGCTATAATTATAGCTTAAATATGGCCGACATCTTCAAAACCGAGATTCGGGTTAGATTAGCTCCTTCTCCCACAGGCCTGTTTCATTTTGGCACTGCGCGAACAGCTCTTTTTAACTGGATTTTTGCGAAAAATCAGGGAGGGAAGTTTATTTTGCGCGTAGAAGATACCGATTTTGAGCGTTCCGAAAAAAAGTATGAAGAAGATATTATAAACGGCCTTAAATGGCTTGGTTTGAATTGGGAAGAAGGACCGGATATAGACGGATCGTATGGCCCTTATAGGCAATCTGAACGTCTTGATATTTACGAGAAATATTTAAAACAACTCATTGAAGAAAAAAAAGCTTTCCATTGTTTTTGCTCTAAGGAAGAAATAGAAGCTGACCGTCAGGCCATGATAAGTCAGGGATTATCTCCAAAATATGGCGGCAGGTGCCAAAATTTATCCGAAGAAAAAGTTAACGAGCGTTTGCGAAAAGGTGAAAAAGCGGTCATAAGATTTAAAATGCCTGCCGTAAGATTGGAATTTTCCGACCTTATTAGGGATAAAATTTCCGCAGATATGGGTTTAATAGGCGATATTGTGATTGCAAGAAATTTAAAATCGCCGTTGTTTTATTTTGCCGGTGTCGTTGATGATTACGCGATGAAAATTTCTCATGTTATTCGCGGCGAAGACCATATTTCAAACACGCCGAAACAAATTATGCTTCAGAGGGCGCTTGGTTTTCCTGAACCGCAATACGCACATTTGCCGCTGATTTTATCTCCCGACAGAAGTAAACTTTCAAAACGTTATATTGATGCCTCGCTTAATGATTTTCAATCGCAGGGATATTTGCCGGAAGCCATGAATAATTTTATGGCCTTTCTGGGATGGCATCCCAAAGATGACCGCGAAATAATAACAATGAAAGAAATTATAAAAGAATTTGATTTAAAGCGAATACAAAAAGCCGGAGCGGTGTTTAACCTTGAAAAATTAGAATGGCTAAACGCGCAACATATTCGCAAATTAAGCGATAATGATCTGACTGAAAGATTGAAAAATTTTATTCCTGAAAAATGGAGATTGGAAAAAGAATTAATCGGGAAAATAATAAAATTTGAAAAAGAAAGGATAAAAAAACTTTCCGATTTTAAGGAAATTGCGGAGTTCTTTTTTGAGTTGCCGAATTATGATAAAGATATGTTAATTTGGAAAACATCCAATAAAGAAAAAACAAAAATAATTTTGGAAAATTTATACAATGAAATTAAAAAAATGGCGGAATCCGATTATGCCGGACTTAAAGAAATTATTATGCCGATTGCCGAAGCGTGGGGCAGGGGAGAGGTTTTATGGCCGTTGCGCGTGGCGTTAAGCGGCAAAGAAACTTCTCCGGGACCGTTTGAAATTATTGAAATTCTCGGCAAAGAAAAGTCTTTGGCGCGCGTTAAAATTGCGATTAATAAAATATCTTAATTATTTGGCATGACTGTTGATAAAAAATCAAATTTGTTTTTTTTGATTGCGATAGCTTTAATTTCAGCCGTAAATTTTGCGGGTGCCGTTGCGGTTTCCCCTGATTTAAAATCGTCAATTGATAAAAAAAGTCAAGAACTTAACGAAGTCAACACGCAAATACAAAATATTCAAAATCAACTGGACGAAACCCGTTCACAAAAACAAAGTTTGCAAAAAGAATTAAAACAAATAAACGGCAATATTAACCAAATTAATTTAAGCATAAAATCCAGTAAAGTTGCCGTTGAAAAATTAAGTTTACAAGTAGAAGACACGCAATACAAAATTCAGAATTCTGAAAGCAAAATAAACGAAAAAGAGGCGGTTATCACGGAACTTTTGCGGCAGATTCAAAAAAAAGACTCATTAAACAATCCTTTATTGGTTATTTTAAACAATAAAAGCATTGCCGAAGGATTATCCGAAGTGCAGAGAATGGTTAATTTCCAAGACAACCTTAGTTACGAAGTGCTGGAATTAAAAAATCTTAAAGATGATTTGCAAAAAAATCTTGACATTGCTTCAGACCATAAGAAACAAAAAGAAATAGAAAACAAAAATTTTGAGAATAAAAAAATAATAGCGGAAGAACTAAAAAAATACAGGCAAACCGTGTTGGAGCAGACAAAAAACAAAGAAGCAAACTATCAGCAATCTCTTTCTGAATTGCAAAAAAGACAGGAACAAATTGCGGCTGAAATTGAAGAATTGGACGCCCAAATGCGCGGTAAAATTGATTTAAATGTTTTACCGACATCTCATCCGGGGGTATTGGCTATGCCGATTCAGGGAAAAATTTCGCAGGATTATGGAGCCACTGATTTTGCCAGACATGGCGGATATCGCGGCAAGTGGCATAATGGAATTGATATTTCCGCTCCAATAGGAACTCCCGTGTACGCGGCGGAAGCCGGCGAAGTTCTTGCTGTCGGGAATCAAGACCGCTATTGTTATAAGGGCGCGTATGGAAAATTTATCGTGATTCGGCATAATAATAATCTGGCAACGCTATACAGCCATTTTTCACTGCAAATCGTTAAAGAGGGGCAAAAAGTGAACCGCGGCGATTTGATAGGATATGTCGGTAATACCGGATATTCAACCGGGCCGCACCTGCATTTTACCGTTTATGCGGGACCGACACTTAGAATATCTCCGGCTAAAACCTGCGGTCCTAAAATGCCGTATGGCGGAGACTTAAACCCGTTTAATTATTTATAATAATAAAAACAAAATATGACGGAATTAATTCAAAAAATTTTAATTTTAATTTCTGATATAATAAAAAACATCATTCCGGCTTTGGTAATTGCCATAAAAGAGACTGGACAGATAATGATAAAGATACTGGGATTTTTTGTAACGGCTATTAAATGGTTGATTAACCGTATTTAAGTTTTTAATATTGTATCCGTCGTAAAACAGTCATTTCGCGACAGGTATAAAAATGGGAAAAGCGGCATTCTCCCGAGTATTGTCGTCTTGAATTTTTATTTTATTTCATTTATTAATTTTGAATTAAAAAATATGTACTACCAAAATCTTGAACATTTTAAAGGGTTGGCCGGTTATGATATTGGCGGACTATGGTTTCCCCGTGTTACGAAAATCGTTGAAATAAAATCCAAACCTGCTCTATACAAGTTCTATGCGGAACTTGGCAGTTTTGGCGCGGGCGAAGAGATTAAGAAAAATTCCACTTCCGAAGGTACTCTTATACACGAGACGGTAGAAAAGATAATGATTGGCGAATCCCCTGTTATAGACCCTTCCATAGCCCCTTCCGTGCAGGCCTATGTGGAATTTGTGGAAAAAAACAATATCCAAGTCAATCCTGAATGGGTTGAGAAACGAATTGTTAATTTTGATGAAAGATATGCCGGCACTTTGGACGCCCTGGCGCTGATTAACGGCAAATTCGGCGTTTTGGATATTAAAACTTCGCAGGCGATTTATCGCGACTATAATCTTCAAACCTCCGCTTATATGGCCGCTTTGGAAAAAGAATTTAAAAATTTGCAAAGCAGATGGATTTTAAGAATAGATCAGATTAAAAAATGTTTGAAATGCGGGGCAAGTTTAAGAAGCAAGGGCGGGCGCGATAAATTACGTCCGTTAAGAAACGAAAAAAACCGCGCGCTTCCGGTATGTTTGGACGACCATCATAAATGGTCGGAGCTTCAAGGAGAAATTGAACTAAAAGAATTTCCTTATTGGCAGGAAGATTATAAAGCGTTTCAAGGCGCAAAAAAATTATGGGAATGGGAAAATGATTATTGGCTGAAAGAAGCCGGCTATCTTTAATAAAATTATGATTTAGAAATAAAATCGGCGCATTTTTCAATAATAATCGGCGCGTGATTAAATTCGCGGTTGATTAAACATCCCAAACCGAAACTCAAAAAACTGACTAAAAACAACAAAATAACAATATTTATTTTTTGGCGATGCTCGCGCCGGTATTCTTTGATATTATTTTTAATATCTAAAATTTTTTCCTTTAGCATTATTTCTTTTTTGCTTTTTTATTTTTATTTATTTTATTGGAAATTTAGATAAGCATTCCATTTTTCGTAAAGTTCTTTTGTGGCTTTCAAATCGCCGACGTTATATTTTGCTATTTCCACAAACTTTCCTTCTTTAAATAATCTGCCCACGTCATCGCCGGTTACTCCGTCTGATTTCGGACTTTTTATTCCGAACGCTTTGCTCCATAAATGTAAATTTCCCTTTCTTGATAAAGCGCCCAAAAAACTTAATTGGTCGTAAAGGTCAATATGTTTACAATTTTTTTGCTGGTAAAAATACCTGCCCTCCATAAGATTTTTGGTTGGTCTTACGCCGTGTATTGCCGATCTTATCATTAAAAACGGCGCGTCAAAAGTTCTGCCGTTAAAAGTTATAAATTCATTATATTTATCTGCTCCCTGCCAAAAATTTTCAAGCATTTCTTTTTCGGTCATTTGCTTGAATTTAATGCCGTTTTCGGTAAATTCTCCGATATTTTGTCCCGGAGCCTGAAAATAAACCACTCCCTGATTCATAATATAATCATAGACGCCGATAACGACAATTTCTCCCGTAAGCGGAGAAAATCCCATACCACTCTTTAAATTTTCAAGAGCTTGCTCATATTCAGTATCATTATCCGAATCTTTTTTAATCCAGCGGGTTAGAATATCCTGCGTCGTGGCGTCTAAATCGTCAAAATTATCCCCTATTGTTTCAATATCAAAAATAAGTTTTCCGGCGTTTGACATATTGTCCATTATAAATTAATATTATCCAATAATAAAGCGAGTTAAAATCTGTATTATTTGTAAGTCAAAATCAAAAGTAAGTATCAAAAATTATCAGTTTTAACTTTTGACTTTTAACTTTTTTATATGGCGCATACCAAGGCAATAGGGTCAACAAAATTAGGCAGAGATTCCATTGCAAAACGATTAGGAATTAAAAAACAGCATGGAGAAGCGGTAAAATCCGGCGAAGTTATTGTCCGTCAGCGGGGAACCAAATACTTGCCCGGACTTAATGTAAGGCGTGCCGGAGACGACACGTTATACGCCGCGATTAACGGAGTCGTCAAGTTTCTATCGCGAAAGAAAACAAAATTTGACGGAAACACAAGATACATTAAGGTTGTTAAAATTGAAGCTTCAAAAGCATAAAAAATACCGCAAATTTTGCGGTATTTTTTACTTTTGGCTTTACTTAGGATTGTAGGATTGAGCGTTGTTATGATTATGCGCCGTGATAACGCTTATATTTTTTCTTGATTTAATATTACTTTAATAGACGTTTGCAACCCGTGTCCGAAATTTATTTTAACCGTATGTTCTCCCAAATCTTTGATTGTCCTGACGTTCGCGCTTATATTTATTTCATCCCGCAAATTAAGAGGAATTTTTTTAATAACCGCTTCTTCTATATCCGATTTATTCACCGAGCCGAAAACTTCCTGTTTTTTCCCGATTTTTGGATAGAAATAAAATTCCATTCCGGAAATGTCTTTGGTTATTTTTTCAAACTGGATTTTTAACTCCGCTTGTTTTTTTTCAAGCGTCGCTTTTTTATCATTAAGAGATTTTATTTCTTCGTCTGTCGCGATTTTTGCCAATTTTTTAGGCAATAAAAAATTCCTTGCGTATCCTTCCTTGACTTCTTTTACTTCAAACTGTTTGCCGCCGCCTTTTATATCTTTAAGAAAAATAATTTTCATTTTATTTCTGAATTAAGAATTTCAACCGCTTTTTCCAGCTGAGGGTCTTTCCCGCTTTCAACATCTTGCTGGGTAATATTAACTTCAATATCGGGCTTTAACCCTTCTTTATCTATTAAATTTCCTTTGGGAGTCAGCCAGCGCGCAATTGTTATTTTTGCTTCTGAATTATTGCCAAGAGGTATCATTTGCTGAACACTTCCTTTCCCGAAACTTTTATTTCCCACTAATTTTATACCTCTATTATCTCTCAACGTTCCGGCTAAAATTTCGGACGCCGATGCCGACCCTTGATTTATAAGAACAACAACCGGAGTGTTTTTAAATAATTCGGTGCCGTCAGTTCTAAATTCTTTGTTGTTTCCAAAATTAAATTTTTCCGAAACCACAAGCTGTCCCCTATCCATAAACCATCCGGCGATATTAACGGCCGCTTCCAAATATCCTCCCGGGTTATTTCTTAAATCAATAATAATTCCTTTAGGATTGTTATTAAAAAGAGATTTTACAATCGTATTATAAAACAGCAACGGCGACTTTTCGTAGAAATTATATAATTGCAAATACATTATCTTTCCCTTCGGGTCTTCTTTGCCTTCATAATTTAAATTTTTACTGTCTAAGGTGGGAATTTGTATTGTGTCTCTGGTAATGGAAATTTCTTTTGGCTCGCTCCATTCTTTTCTGAACATTGTTAAAACGACTTTTGTTCCTTTTTGTCCCTTTATTTTACTTACCGCTTCATCTACGGTTAATCCCGCGGTGATTGTATCATTTATTTTTAAAATTTTGTCGCCCGCTGTCAGTCCCGCTTTTTCCGCGGGTGTTCCTTTAATAGGCGTTATGACGGTAAGTTCTTCATTTCTGATGCCGATTTCCGCGCCGATTCCGCCAAACTCTCCGCTAATTTCTTCGTTAAAATTTTTAGCTTCGGACGGAGGCATAAAAACCGAATATGGATCTTTTGTGGCTCTAAAAAGTCCTGATATTGCCCCGTAAACCAGATTTTGATTATCAAGCTTATCCGCATCCGCGTAATTTTTTTTCAGAGCTTGCCAAGCTTCCCAAAACAAATTAAAATCAACACTCTCTTCTTTTCCGTTTTCAATATTGGATAATCCTTTGACTAATATGATTTGAGGGTGTTTAATTCCTTGCTGGTATCCAAAATAAAAAGACAAACCGGAAGCGGCAACGGCTGTTAAAATCGTTATTAAAACAATCTTTTTCATCTGATTAAATATTTTCCAATTTTATCAATTTAAGCAAAAAAAACAATACGAGAAATAATCGTTAAATTAATATCGTTTTCGGCGTATTTTAATTATTATCTTATTTCGTATTTTAGAACTACGTTTACGGTTGTTTCTTGCGATCCGGGTTCAATGTTTGGTGTCGTTGATTCGGATATTGTTCCGCCCATTCCAAGTCCTTTCATCGCATAATATCGCGGAATAGCGGAATAGCTTTCTTCTATAGACAAAAGTTTCCCGAGCTTAAACCCTCCCGCTTTTGCCGTTTCTTCGGCTTTAATTTGCGCTTTTTTAACGGCTTCCGTTCTAGCTTCGCTTTCAACTTTATCTTTATTGTCAATATCAAAACTTAATTGAGAAACAGAATTCGCGCCATTTTTAACTATACCCGAAAGAATATCGCCTATTTTACCGAAATCTCTTATTTTAACCGAGATATTTTGGCTTATCGTGTAACCGACAATTTCCGCCGGCGGACAAGGCGTAATACTACTCTCAGGATGTGAACAATTATAATATTGATATCGCGGCTCCAAATTATAATTTTGCGTCTTAATATCTTTTGGGTCAATATTATTTTCTTTTAAAAAATCTAAAACTTTATTTATTTTGTCTGAATTTTCTTTTTGCAGAACGTTTATATTTTTTCCTCCTTGAGTTGTTAATCCAAAACTAAATTGCGCGATATCGGGAATAGAAACAGATTTCCCTTCTCCGCTTACTGAAAAACTCCTAAAAGACGACGGCGAGATAGACCTTGAAAAAGAGTTTGCGTAAACAAAAGCCGAATAAGCCAAGACCACCGCCGCAATTATAATTATGACGACTGCGCTATTTTTTAATTTTACATTCATTTGTTTTGTTTGATATATTTTTAAATTTTAACGCCCTTTTATTTATCCACTTTCGCAGAAGAATAAGTCTGCGAAACCCTGTTTTTTGGGATTATAAATATTGATATCAAATAAATTGCAATTCCCGGCGCTAACCCCGTAAAAATGGTAATTACAATCCATATTATTCTTAACAGTATCGGGTCAATATTAAAATATTCTCCCAGTCCGCTGAATATCCCCGCAATGGTTTTTATTATTGCTGTTTCTGTATAATTTTTTCATAATTTAATTATAACTCATCTTTGTTTAATCGCAAAACCGCCCCTTTCGGGGCGGTTTTTAATTGATGAGTTTATCTGTATCCGCCTCTTTGTCCTCCTCCGAATCCGCCTCTATTATCTCTATTAAAGGGTTTTCGCGGAGCTCTTGCTTCCATGGGGCGAGCTTCATTTACCATAAGAGTTCTTCCATCAAGCTCTTTTCCGTTGAACATTTCAACAGCTTTATCCGCTTCATCATCATTCGCCATTTCAACAAAACCAAATCCTCTGGATCGGCCTGTCATTTTGTCGGTGATAATGGCGGCGGAAGTAACTTCTCCGGCTTGCTCAAAAGTGCTTTTTAAAGTATCTTCGCTGGTTCCGTATGATAAACCTCCAACATATAGCTTTTTAGCCATTTTTTTAATGTGTTTTAAAGTAGGGCGACCGCTCGCTCAGTTTGCTGCCCAAGCCTCAAGTTTATCACCGGACTGTTTAGGAAACTAATTGAGAAAAATACCTACCTGATTAAGTATACAACTAATCCAATAAAATGCAAATTTTTTGTATTTGAAAAAAGAAAAGCCATTTTAAAGTTTTAAACTAAGTAATACACCAATTATATTTTAAATTTTCGGGGAAATCTAAATTCATATAAATGTACGGCTATAAAATTAAAATAATAAAAATCAATGTATATAAATAAAATTAATAGACGAAACCGAAATTGCCCTTATTATTAAACTAACTTTTTTTCAAGATTGCCGGTTCTTTTCGCTTTTTTTCTGTCAATTTCCAACAGCATAGATTTTCTTATTCTTATATTTTGCGGAGTAACTTCCACAAGTTCGTCATCTCCGATATAATCCAGCGCGTCTTCCAAATCCATTTTTTTCGGGACCTCTAATTGTTCTTGGACTCCCATATTTTTGGACCGCATATTGGAAAGTTCTTTCGTTTTACAGATATTTACCATAATATCCCCCGCTTTGGCGTTTTGTCCCACAACCATTCCTTCATAAACATTTATTGCGGGTTCTATGAATAATTGTCCTCGTCCTTGCGCGGTAATCATTCCATAAGCGTTTGATATTCCCGATTCCGAAGCGACAAGAGAACCGCGCGAATTGGCGGCATATTCGCCCTTATATTCTTCATATCCCAAAAAAATACTGTTCATTATTCCCAATCCTTTTGTCGCCGCAAGAAATTCATTTTTAATTCCGATGAGTCCTCTTGTGGGAATTGTGAAATCCATAAAAGCGTGTCCGTTATCAACTTTCATATCTTTTATTATTCCCAATCTTTTTCCCATAATTTCTATCACGATTCCGGAAAAGTTTTCCGGCGTTTCAATTGAAACCAATTCAACAGGCTCCAGTTTTTTAATTTTCCCTGTTTTTTCATCGGGACATTCTTTAAAAATTACCTGCGGTTTTGAAACTTCAAGTTCAAAACCTTCTCTTCGCATCTTTTCAATTAAAATTGCCAAATGCAGTTCTCCTCTTCCGGCAACAATCCATTTATCAGGCGACGGCTGATTTATTTTTAAAGCGACATCTGTTTCCAATTTTTTTTCCAGCCTTTCTTTGATATTTCTTGAAGTTGTATATTGCCCTTCTTTTCCGGAAAAAGGAGAAGTATTTACGCCAAAAGTCATTTTAATGGTGGGTTCATCTATGGCAATAGTCGGCAACGGCATCGGATTGTCAATTGAAGTAATTGTTTCTCCAATGGATATATCGGGGATTCCGGCGATAGCGACAACTTCTCCGGCTTGCGCTTTTTCAGCGTTAATTTTATTCAAACCTTCAAAAATCATTACTGAATTTAATTGTACTTTTTTCATTTCGCCGTTGCGGTTAATGTGCATAACCCAATCCCCCTTTTTTAAATTTCCCGAATATAATCTTCCAATCGCGATTTTTCCCTTATAATTATCATAAGACAAATTTACAGTAAGCATTTGCAGCGGCTTATTTTCGTCAATTTTAGGAAAGGGAATATGATTAATAATGGTTTCAAAAAGAGGCTGAATATCAACCATTCTGTTTAAGTTCGGTTCTAGGCCGGCCTTACCTTGAATCGCGGAAGTATAAATTACCGGAAAATCAACTTGCTCATCGGTTGCTCCCAATTCTATAAAAAGGTCGTAAGTTTGATTAAGCGCCCATTGCGGACGCGCGTCCTGTTTGTCTATTTTATTTATAACCACAATCGCTTTATGTCCCGCCTGAATGGCTTTTCGCAGAACAAATTTAGTTTGAGGCATTGGCCCTTCTTTTGCGTCAACCAAAAGCAAAACTCCGTCAACCATTCTCATTATCCGCTCAACTTCTCCGCCAAAGTCGGCGTGTCCCGGAGTATCCACAATATTCACTTTAATGCCGTTGTATTTTATAGCCGCGTTTTTTGAAAAAATAGTAATTCCTCTTTCTCTTTCCAAATCATTGGAATCCATTATTAAATCGGACGGTGTATTATTTTTCATTTTAAAATTTTCAGATTGCTTTAATAAGGCATCCACCAAAGTGGTTTTGCCATGGTCAACATGCGCGATTATTGCGATATTTCTTAAATTCATATAAATAATTGCAAATTAAATGTTTCAATAAAAAAAGCCCGCTTGGGCAATAAATCACCTGCTTTTGCATAATACTTAAATTATAAGCCAATGTCAAAAATTAAAAAACATATATCAGTTAATTTTCAACATCTCCACTTCAAAAATAAGAGTGGCGTTGGGCGGAATAGCCCCCGGAAATCCGTTAGCCCCATATCCCAAATCGGGAGAAATAATTAATTTTCTTTTTTCCCCGACTTTCATTCCCAATACGCCCAAATCCCATCCTTTAATTACTTGTCCCGCGCCTAAAGTAAATTGAAACGGCTGTTCCCTGTCTATACTTGAATCAAACTTTTTTCCGTCTTCCAATACGCCGGTATAATGCACCGTAACTTTATCGCCGCTTTTAGCCGCTATCCCCTCTCCTTGTTTGATAACTTCTATTTTCGGACCCTTTTGCTCAAAATTATTATTTGTCAACATTTGATTATTTACATTATTTTGGCTTGTTGTGGAATTTTGCGGTTGTTCTTGATTACCGACATTATTTTTCATATTGATATTAAAATCAAAGCGGTTGGCAAAATAATAACCGCCGATAAAAACAAGAATTATTAAAAACATCGCCAAAAAAATATTTTTATCCATTAGTTATATATTATAAAACTTGATGTCAGAAAGTCAAAAAATAATTTTTATTCCGAAAGAAAATTATCCGGATTATAAACAACGCTGGGATTCCAAACCATCCATCCCTTTTTATTATTACTGTCTTCAACGGCTTTTATTTGCGCGCGCACCATTTGCGGAGTGTAATCGGCTCCCAAATCAAAATCCTGCAACCACGGGCGTATCACGGGTTTCTTGGCGGATTTATTCAATATCTCGTCGCCTTTTTTAAGCGATTCCAACACAACTTCGTAAGGATGTTCGGCCGGATTTTTAAAGCCAAAATTTCCTTTTAAATAATGCGACGGATAAACCATAGGAGAAATTACATCAAAATAATTTGTCAAATCAATTAATCTCTGTCCGATACCCAAATCTTTTTCGGTTACAAACGTATATCCAAAAATATCCAAAGAAACGATTATATTGGGGCGCGCTTTTTTAATTTCGCTTATCAAAAAATCGGCAAAACTGTTTATAATTTGTTCTTTTGGAGTTTTTTCATTATACGAGGGATAAATTATTTTTGAAATTTTTCCATCGGATGGAAATCTGAAGTAATCAAAATTAAGCTCGTCAAAACCCATTTCTGCGGCTTTTAGAGCGATATTAAGGTTGTAATTCCACACTTCTTTATTTGCCGGGTCAACCCATTTATAGCCGTTTCCGTCCCAAATTCCGCCCGATGAATCTCGAAGCGCTGTTTCTGGTTTATGTTTGGCAAGCGCGTTGTCTTGAAACACCACGATGCGCGCGATTGTATAAATATTCTCGTCCGCGAGTCGTTTTACTAAGTTTGCCATTTGGTCGGTTAAATAAACATCATCCCCGTCTTTCACATTAATAACCATAGCGTTGACTTCGGTTGTTTTTACGAGTTCTATTAATTGATTTATTCTTGAAGGAATTAAAGCGACCGGAGCGGTAACATAAACAGCTTTTATTTGTTCAGGTATTTTTTTAGGCGTTATTGCGGGCGCTGTTGTTTGCGCGGCTAAAGTGGAATTTTTATCCAGATTTTCTATTACTATCAGATTTGTTTTATAAATAAAAAATCCGACAATAACGGTTAAAATTACAAGCGTGAATATTATTTTTTTTGGGAATATCGTCATTGCCTATTCTTAACAGATATTTTTTTACTTAAAATAATATAAACAACCGCAAGCGCCGAATAATTAATAATCATAAACCATGGAGTTCCCCAAGAAAATCCGTTAAATTTCCAGTCGGAAATTGGCCATAAAAACGGTGTGGGATAGAATTGGTAGGAGTGCGTCGGGATATCTATTGAAATATGAAAAAGCCACGCCCCCATTTCCCATGTCATTATTTGATTTTCGGAAAATAATATCCGTTTTATAATCAGCGCAAAACCAAACACAATCAGAAAAATAATAATACTATGACTTGCATTATAAAGCATTGAAGTGAGACGGAAAATCGGCAAAGTATCTTTTTGGGCAGGCTCTATCCCGTCAGGTTTGGGAAGATTTTGAAAATCAATGGTGCCTAAAACTAAATTTCCAAAAAGCCAAATAAAAACCGGCGTGAAAGAAAAAATATCGGGGAAAATTCCCCAAAACGCGGCTTGAAGCGGTTTTAAAAGATTTTTATTTTTATATTGAATTTGCTTTTGCCGAAGAGCTTTATACGCGGCTCCCGCCCAAAGACCGTGAGAAAAAATATCCATTGATTTAATTATCTCTGAATTTTATTTTTTAATCCAGATATAACGGCGCGAAGCGCCAAGGCAACAAACTTTCAACATACAATTTGACTCATCCCGCTCGATGACTTTCGAACATTTGATTGGGCGGAAGAATACAAATATCCCACCGTTATTTTAACCCATATGAACCAACTGCTTGCCGAATGCCAAGAGACAATCAACCCGTCGTTGCCCTCTAATTGCCCCTGTGGCGAGCTTTGTGCCGCAGACACGAGCTTGTTTCACCAGGTTTCCACTACTACCAACCGGTTTGAATAAAAATAAACGCTTGGCGTGACCTGCCTGCCGGCAGGCAGGTTTACTTAACTTATGACTTGCTTAATCGCGGTCTCAAGTTTTTCCGGTTCATCCGTTCCGATCCGGTAGATTTTTCCGTTCTTCATTCGAATTTCAACCGCGTCAAAAACGGAAACATTAAAAATCCACATCCGCGGCCAAAACCACAGCCGTATGTCCCAGCCATAATACCAATGGTTTTTTACCTGTGCCGTTGACACAATCTCACTTGCCGAGAATTTTTTGCGAAATATGACATAGCCAAACTTGATCCGAAGATAGTTTTCGTCAATGGATGTTGTCAGTGTTGTAAACGATGCAAGAATAAACAGAATCAATGCCATTATGGCAGTAATGGCAAAATTTGTGCCGGAGTAGTACGAGGGAGGCTCGGCGCGGGCTGTAATTTGCATCCATACAAAGAGAACCAGCACGACCAGTAAGACAATCAGCATCAGATACCCAATTTGAGTGTGTTTGTATGTGGTCATTTTTTTTCAATTTAAAGCCCAGATCGTGTAGTTTAAATATATGGCGAAACTTACCCAAAGAATATACGGCACGAGAAGATATGTGGCTGGCTTCGAGATTTTATAAAAAACAACCATCGTCCAAACGATTGCAAACCAGAGTGCCACGATATCAACGAGTGCCCAGCCAGGATTTTGCAAACCAAAGAAAATAATTGACCAAACAGCGTTTAAGAAAAGCTGGATACCGAACACGCCAAGCGCCGCTTTTACCTCTTTCCGTTTCCAACCCATGCGCCATATCAAAAATGCGGCGATACCCATCAACGCATAAAGCGTTGTTCACGCGGGACCGAATACCTAAGCAGGCGGATTCAACGCCGACTTCACAAGTATTGATCACTAATTTGGAATTGCCGAGATCGTAAAAAACGACCCGATAATTCCGGCCGCTTCCGACACCACAATCGCAATAACCAATTTGAAAAAATTATTTATTCTCATAACTCCATTTTATCACTTATTACCCCTTTCGTCCCCATTTCCTTATCCGTCCGTATCTTTGGCGAAGGCGGGGCTGGGTTGAACAATCGTCCCTAAAAAACGAAAATCCGATTTTTTCGGAAAATCGGAAGTTCGCATCGTATTCTTTGGCTCCGCGGGTAGGACTCGAACCTACAACCATCGCCTTAACAGGGCGTTGCTCTACCATTGAGCTACCGCGGAATGTTTTTATTTTATTTTTTTAACTTTTACAGTTTATCAAAACACGAATAATTTTCAAGGCAAAATCATTTGTTTTCTTTGTTTTTTTGAATTCCTATTTTATCTTTTATTTCTTCAATGTCTTCGTGTAATTCTTCCAGTGTAATGGCTTCTTTTTTAATTTCTTCTTCGGTTTTTTCGTCAATTTTACGTTCGGCTTTAATTCCGCTTATAATCGTTTGTTCTCCGACAAAAAATGAAACAAACAATCCTATCAAAAGAAGTATTAAAATTCCTGAAATCACAGATATCCAACTGGACATTCCGACATCGTCAGCCAGATGCCAAACGCCACGCCATAATAAAATTATACCGATGCTTCCAACTAAAGCGTATAAAATCGGCTTGCGACTTAATTTTTCTCTTACTTTGTCTTCTAATTTGTCAAAAAATTTTATAATTGTTTTTATCATATTTTGTTTATTAATTGCTGAGTATCGTTTTAATTCTTCTGATACCCATTCCCACCGATTCTTCTTTAATTATTTTAAACTTTCCAATCTCGGATGTATATTCCACGTGCGGACCTCCGCAAAGTTCTTTGCTGATTATTTCTCCGCTCGCTTTGAAACCGATAAAATAAACTTTAACCACAGACGGATATTTTTGCCTGAAAAACGCCAGCGCGCCCGATTTTTCCGCTTCTTCCTTACTCATTTCTTCAAAGTAAACGGGAAGATTTAGATTAATTTTTTCATTTACTAAATTTTCAACCTGTTTAATTTCTTCCGGAGTTATTTTTCTTCCGAAAGAAAAATCAAAACGCAATCTTTCAGAAGTAATATCTGAACCCATTTGTTTTACTTCGTTTCCTAAAACTTGCCGCAATGCCCATTGTAATAAATGAGTGGCGGTATGCAGGCGTATAACTTTTTTCATTTCTTCTTCGGTTGCCGCTTTTAATTCTCCGGTGTCAAAAATCAATCCGTGTCCGCCGAATTTTTTTTCGGCTCCCGCTCGTGAAATTTCCTGATGTTTTTCAAATTCCCTGTCAAAATCCGCTTTGTTTAAATTTGCGGTTAATTTGGACGGCGCCAATTCTTTAATTAATTCAAACGGCAGTCCGAAAGTTTCATATAAATAAAACGCTTCGCTTCCGCTGATTTCTTTTCCGCTCTCTTTGTATTTCTCAATTTCACGTATTCCCCTGCCGATTGTTTCTTCAAATTTTACTTTTTCCTCTTCTAAAACGTTCAGAATTTCTTTTGTTTTATTTAATTCGGGATAAAATTCTCCGAAATTATTTTTTATTATTTCCACGCTTTCGGCAAATAAATCGGCATGTATGTCGTTTACAATCTGATAAGCTAAAATTCTTCTCAGTAGTCTTCTTAATACATATCCAGCTTCTTTATTGGAAGGCAAAACTCCGTCAGCAACTAAAAATATAGCGCCTCTTAAATGGTCCGCCAAGATTCTTTTAATTCTATTGTCCGCAGACGGAGTTAATTCATTGATTTTAGCCATAATAGAAACGAATAAATCGGTTTCAAAAACATTATTAACTCCTTGTAATATTACAGCTAGTCTTTCCATACCCATCCCCGTATCCACTCCCAGATTTTCGGTTTTTTGATAAATTCCGATTTTATTTTTGTAAAATTCGTTAAAAACGATATTCCAGATTTCCACTCCCTTGCCCGCTTCAGCTTCGGCGGCGGAAGGCGTGATATAAATTTCCGTTGACGGCCCGCATGGCCCTTCTTCTCCGGTGGGTCCCCAAAAATTATCCTGCCGAGACCCTTTAAAAATTCTGTTTTCAGGAATTTTTATTTCGTTTTTCCAAATATCATAAGATTCTTGGTCAAAAGAAATTTCTTTATCTCCGGCAAAAACAGACACGTAAATTCTATTTTCGGAAATTTCTAAAATATTGGTAATAAATTCATACGCCCAATAAATTGACGCTCTTTTAAAATACCCGATTTTTCCGGTGTCTTCCGGGTTGTCCGTTCCGACTGGTCCAAATGAAAAATTACCAAACATTTCAAAAAAAGTGAGGTGAGTTTCGTCGCCCACTTCTTCAATATCGCTTGTCCGAAAACTTTTTTGTATTGAAACGGTTCTTTGCGAACCGAAACTGTCCATAGCGTCAAGTTCACCGGTGTAATATTTTTTAAATTGCTGCATCCCTGCGGTCGTTAAAAGAACCGACGGATCGTCAGGGATTAAAGAAGAAGATTTTACAATCGTATGCCCACGTTTTTTAAAAAAATCAAAAAATTTTTCTCTTAATTCTCGCGAATTCATAATTATTTAAAATATCAAGCGCCGATATATTGAATTAATATCCTTCCAATTCTTTTGATTTAATATTTACTTTGATTTTTTCCAAAGATTTTGCTTCAATTTGACGAATTCTTTCGCGCGTAACTCCGAATTTTTTCCCCACTTCTTCCAGAGTATGCGTAATTCCGTCTTCCAATCCGAAGCGAAGCAATAAAATTTCCTGCTCTCTTGGCGTAAGGTCAATTAAAATTTCTTTTATTTTTTCTTTCAAGAGCGCCAGTTCGGCCGATTGAGTTGGAGAAAGATTTTTTTCGTCTTTAATCAAGTCAGACAAGGTCGCTTCCTCGTTGTCTTCCGTCAATGGAGCTTCAAGTGAAATAACTTCCTGCGAAATTTTTTGCAAATTATAAATTTTATCTTCCGTAGTTCCCATTTCAATCGCGATTTCTTCCGCCAAAGGGTCGCGTCCCAGTTCCTGCATTAATCTTCTTTTTACCTGCGTATATTTGGAAATATTTTCAATCATATGCACCGGAATTCTGACGGTTCTGGATTGGTCCGCCAACGCTCTGGCAATCGCCTGTTTTATCCACCAAGTCGCGTAAGTGGAAAATTTAAATCCTCGTCTGTAATCAAATTTATCCACGGCTTTTGACAATCCGATGTTTCCTTCCTGAATCAAATCCAAGATATTCATTTGAGTCGTTCTGTGCGCGTATCTTTTTGCGATGGAAACAACCAATCTTAAGTTGGATTGAATAAGTTTCTGCCTTGCTTCCTCATCATTATTTTCAGCTCTTTTCGCCAAATCTTTTTCTTCGGCAAAAGTTAAAAGAGGGTATCTGCCGATTTCTTTCAAATAAAGCTGGACTGAATCTGGCAAGTCAGCTTCATAGCGTTTTTCATCTTTTTTCTTTTTAGCTCCATCCTCTTTCGGCAAGTCAATTAAAGCCACCGTTTCAATGACTTTAATGTTATTTTTGTCCAAAACATCATATAACTCTTCAAGCTGGGAAATGTCGTCCTCAATATTGGGGAAATAGTAAATAATTTCCGTGTCGGTCACAAAACCCTTATTTCTTCCCCGATGAATAAGTTCTTCTACTTTTTCTTTATTAAATAAAATTTTTGCCGCGCTTTTTGCCTTAGTTTTTAACTTAGCCGCGGATCTTGGTTTTCTACCGGTTTTTTTGGTTTTTTTGCGCCATTTTTTCGCGATTTTCGTCGGTTTTCTTATTTTCTTTTTTACTTTTTTGGTAATTTTCCTTTTCGGTTTCGCGATTTTTCTTTTTTTTGCGGCGGTTTTTTTCGCGAATATTTTCTTTTTCTTTTTTCTTTTTTTATTTTTTTTCATTTAAATAGGTGTTTTTTAAACAAAACACAACCCCCTTTTATCGGGGTTTTGCGAGTGTTAATAAAACTTAACTTTCTTGTTTATTGTGTAGCAGTTTTGATATCTTGTCAAATTGTTTAAGGGCAATTTCAAGATTTTCTTTATCATCCTTTTTTTCCGCCTCTTTTATTTTTTTT
Source organism: Patescibacteria group bacterium (assembly GCA_030017615.1). Classification (GTDB taxonomy): domain Bacteria; phylum Patescibacteriota; class Minisyncoccia; order UBA6257; family UBA9933; genus JASEIG01. Next base: position 22,096 of record JASEIG010000002.1, on the reverse strand, counting down.
GCGGTTTTTTCCGATTCGTTTTTTAAATATTCAAATTCCAACTGTTTTAAAAGTTCTAAAAATTCACGTTCCGCTTTATCGTCCGATTTCAGCTTTTCAATTTCCATACTGGATTGAAGCGAAAGAGATTCCATCAGGTTTAAAATTTCGGGCTTATCCGATGTTTTTTCGTTTGCCGTCAATTCAAATATCTCTTTATATTTTTCGGGCAGATATTGAATAGATTCTTTTAAATTACCGAAAAGACGACACTTTTTTTCATCAGACAGTTTTTGCCCGATTGCCAAAGTTAAGATAATCAATCTTTTGGCAATCATATCCACTCTATTTTTTCCCGCAACGGTTTGAATATTTATTTTTTTAAAATTTTCTTCGTTTAGTGTTTGTCCTTCCGGCGCAAGTTTTATCTGGTTCATTTCTTCCGCAAGAATTTTTTCATCAATGTTTACTTTATGGCCAAGTTCCGAGAGCCAGTGCGCTCGCTCTATAGGACTGGAAATATTTTTCACTTTTGCCAAAACCGCCCTGATGTTTTTTTTGTCATCAGAAAAATCGCCACTTTCATTTTTCTTTAAATACGCGTCAAAATAAAATTCCATCGCGAGCTTTGCTTCTTTTATAATGCTTTTCAAAAAACTGGGTTTTTTCATTACCGCTTCCGCCGGGTCTTTAAATTCTTTCAGCGGTAAAACTTTCACATTGAAATCCATATTATTTGCCAAGTCAATCGCCCTTTCAGCGGCTTTTAATCCCGCTTCGTCATTATCAAAAGAAAAAATAAGGTTGTCCGCAATGCGTTTTAACGCTTTAAGGTGGTCGCCGGTTAGGGCGGTTCCTGAAGTCGCCGCCGCGTTTTTAATTCCGTCCTGCCAGCACATTAAAAAATCCATCTGTCCCTCCACTAAAAAAACATTTTTTTCTTCCCGAATAAAGTTTTTTGATTTATGAAAGCCATAGAGAATTTTTGATTTATTGAAAATTGGCGTTTCGGGGCTGTTTATATATTTGCCCATTTCTCCATTATCAAGTTCCGGCAGAATTCTTCCGCTAAACCCCACGGTTTTCCCGAAATGGTTGTAAATGGGAAACATTATTCTTCCCCTGAACCTGTCCAGATAATTTCCTCTTTCGCTTTTAAAATTCAAACCGGCGCGTTCAATATCTTTCACGTCATACCCGAGATTCACTAAATATAACGTGAGCTCGTCATACGCTTGCGGGGCAAACCCGATTTCAAATTCTTCAATAGTTTCTTTTTTTAATTTTCGCTCGTCCAGATATTTTTGCGGCCGTTCGTTTTGCGCGAGCCGCTGTTTAAAATAATCTTTCGCGGTTTCGTTTATGTCGTATAAAATTCCAAACTGTTTCTGGTCGGACGGACTGATTTTTTTCAACTCCACGCCGGCTTTTTCCGCCAAAATTTTTAACGCTTCGTAAAATTCAATATTTTCAAATTTCATTAAAAATTTAAAGATATCGCCGCCTTCGGAACACGAACCGAAACAATGCCATGTTTGTCTTTCCGGCGACACCATAAAAGACGGCGTTTTTTCGTTATGAAACGGACATCGGGCTTTAAAATTTTTGCCAGCCGGTTTTAGTTCAACATAAAACCGCAGAAAATCCACAATATCTATGCGATTTTTAATTTCTTCAACGGGAGAATTCATTGGGGTAGTAGTTAGTATACAATATAAACCAAGAATACGTAGCTTAAAATGCCAGATTGAAATAAAAACGGATTTTATAAAATAAGTTCCATTTTATTTAATAATTTCCTTCAATCTTTCAATTAAAAAATTTTTATCCAAAACGCTTAAAAACCAACCGGCTTTCGGTCCGCTTTCTTTCCCTAAAATACTTAAATACAGAGCGCTAAAAAGTTCTTTTGGTTCTATTTGAGTTTGTTCTTTTATTTCATGGAATTTTGTATGCAGTTCTTGTCCGTCCAATTTATCCCGCGATTTTATGTAATCCAAAATAAGTTTGAGCGCTTCTTTTTGTTTTTCGGAAAAGTTTTTTGCCGCTGGCGGAATGTTTTCTTGAAGTTCATATTTATAATCCTCGGGCGCGTAGGTGTTGAGCCAAAACTTCGCGTATTTTACGCGATATTCAATCTCTTCCCTATCTAATTGCGTCAAAGGCGCGCCTTTTATTTTTTCAATCATTTCAAATATGTCCATATGCGGCATTTGAACTAAAAAAGCGATTTGAGAAAATCTCGGCAAAAATCTTTTTTGAATATCTTTTCTTTGTTCAGGCGCGCGCGACAAAACAAACATCCGAAAATAATCATCTTTAATTCCATTAAAATAAACTTCCGCGATTTTGTCGTTCAAGTCGTATAAAACAGGGATGGTATCGCTTTCCGGTTCAAAATCAATCACTTTTTTTGGATCTTTTGAAATCATAAGCAGACGTATCATTTCCAACGGAAGCAATTCCGCAATATCTTTTGAAAAAGCGCCTCTGCCTTTTGACGACGACATTTTTTCCCCGCTTATATGCACAAATTCATAGGGTATATTAAACGGCGGATTGGCATTAAAAATTTCTTTGCAAATCGTATCCGCAATCTCTCTTGAACCTCCTTTGCCGGAATGATCTTTCCCTGCGCCTTCAATATCCACTCCAAATACAACAAATTTTGCCGCCCATTCCACTTTCCACGGCAGTTTTGCGTTTCCGTTAAACGGAGAAATTTTTCCGCGGCGCCCACAACCTTGCGCCCATTCAACCATAGACGGTTCGCAAATATATTCAGCCATCTCTCCGTCAAAAGAAATTACTTTTGTGGTTCCTATTTTCCCGCATTTTTCGCAAATCACCTGCAATGGCATCCATTCATTTCCTTTTTCCGACCCGGAGATTTTTTTGTAAATATGGCGAATTTTATCCGCGTTTTCCAACGCGATTTTTATAAGTTCGTTGAATTTTCCGGCTTTATATTGGTCGCTTAATTTGTAAAATTCCGGTTTGAATCCCGTTTTATTTATTACTTCGGCAAATTCTTCGCCGAAATATTCCGCGTAATTTTTTACTTTTTCACCTGCCTGAGGAGATGGGACATTACAGAGCGGTTTGCCTATATGAGGCCTGAATTTTGTCTCGTCAAGATACACCGGTAATCCGTCCATCGGGTCAAAGTCGTTAATTTCAAAAAGAAATTTATTTTTTATGCCTTGCTCGTTTAATATCTCGGAAATCAATCCGTGTATTACAACGCCGCGCAAAGACCCCACATGGACTTTACCTGAAGCGGTTTTTTCGTCGCGAATTATCAAAGGTTCGCCTGCCGCTAATTTTTTCTCGTGTATTTTTTTTATTTCCCCGACATATTTATCTCCCCAAAACATTTTTGTAATTTGCAATATTGAATTTTATTTCGGCTATTTTATCTCCAAAATTTTATAGATTTGTTTTCCCTTTGGGGTTTCCACTTCAATTTTTTCGCCGACTTTTTTACCCAAAAACGCCCTGCCTAAAGGAGATTCGTTTGAAATTAAATTTTTTTCCGGGTCAGCTTCGTTTGAACCGGTAATAGTGTATTCAAACTCGTTGCCGTTTTTTTCAACTTTGACGGTCGCGCCGATTTCAACAGTCGCACCGCCGGCGGATTTTTTTATAATCACGCTGTTTCTAATGATGTTTTCAATCTCTATAATTTTATTTTCAATATTTGATTGAGCTTCTTTAGCTTCGGAATATTCGGCATTTTCCGAAAGGTCTCCATATTCCTTCGCTTTTTTTAGTCTGTCGGCAATTTCCATTCTACCCTCGGTTTTTAACTGCTCAAGAATTTTTTTAAATTCTTCAAATTTTTCTTTTGTTAAATAATGTTTTGCCACAATCCGGAAATTACAAAACTGAAAACTACCCGAAGCCGTTTGGACAATTAATTGCAATTTTGGCATTTTGCCGCCGATGCCGATTATTTTACGGTTTCGCGCGCTTTTCTAATTTTATAACGATTAGTTGTCAGCCACCACCTAATTTTAAAGACTTCCCACAAAACTTCAAGGTATGCCGAAGCTTTGACGTGTGAAAATGGGCTGTTTACCCAAACAACCGGAATTTCTTTTATTTTATAGCCGAGTGTTTTGGCTAAAGCTAAAATTTCCGCGTCAAAACCCCAACCTCTTATTTTGGCCATAGAAAATATTTTTTCCGCAACTTCCGCAGTTAAAGCTTTAAATCCGCATTGCGTATCCCAGATTCCCGGCAAGAGCAAAGCTTGGATAACCAAATTTCCGATATTTCCTCCTAAGCGACGATACCACGGTTGCGAAGGAATAAGTTTTGCTTCCTCAACATCACGCGAACCAATCACTATATTATACCCTTTTTCAAAATAAGGAAACATTTTGTAAACCTGGTCTATTGAGGTTGAATTATCGGCGTCCGTAAATAAGCGAATATCGCCTTTCGCGCTTAACATTCCCATTTTTACGGCATTCGCTTTTCCTTGTATAGGACATTCTATAACCCGCAGATTTTTTATAATATGCGAAAATCTTTCAGCAATTTCCTTAGTAGCGTCTTTTGAATTATTATCAACAACAATAATTTCGTACGTGAAATTTGCCTTTGACAAGTGCTTATTAACATCAATTAATGTGAGAGATATTCTTTTTGCTTCGTTGTAAGCCGGTATTATAACCGACAAATATACGGAATTTTTCATTGATTTTTGCAATTATAACAAAATTTTAAAATTTAAGGCAAATAATTTATCCTCCTTATTTTTATTTAACCGCTTACTAAATTTTACTACAAGGTCAATACCCTGCTTCCGTCGCTTGTGACAGCTATCGTGTGCTCAAAATGGGCGGATAAACTGCCGTCGCGTGTTGCCCAACTTTCGTCTTTTAGTTGAATAATATCTTCTGATTTTTCAGCAAACATCGGTTCAACCGCAAAAACCATTCCTGCCTTAATCTTAAATCCTTCTCCTTTATTGCCATAATTATAAATAATCGGGTCTTCGTGTAATTTATATCCAATTCCATGTCCTGTTAATCCTTTAATTACTTTTACTTTATATTTCTTTGCCACAGCCTCTATGGCGGCTCCGATATCGCCTATATGATTTCCCGGCTTAATCCGCTTTATGGCCTGTTCTAATGCCTTTTGAGCGGCTTTAACGAGGTTTTTAGCCGATTCATTGGGTGCTCTACCGACCATTGCCGTAAAAGCCGCATCCGAATAAAAACCCTTATAATTAACTCCAAAATCAATTTTCAAAATATCTCCTGATTTTACCTTGCGATCTGTCGGAAACCCATGAACTATAACATTGTTTACCGAAGCGCAAATTGAAGCCTGATAAGGTTCTCTGGCGCCCTCCGGTTTATAACCCAAAAAGGCAGATGTAGCTCCTAATTCATTGGTTATCTGAAAAGCGATTTCATCCAGTTGTTTTAAGCTCACCCCGGTTTTTATTTCCTTTTTAATTATTTGAAAAACCTCTGCTAATATTTTTCCCGATTTGGAGATTTCTTTTATTTCCTGTTCGGAATAAATATTTATCATTTAAAATAAGAAATTATTTTTTCGTGAATTTTATACGGGGACGGCATCCCGTCAATATGGAAAATTTTGTATTTTTTCTTTTTAAGTTCAGTGAAAATCGGCTGGGTTCTTATTTGATATTCTTTCAATCTTGCCGTAATAATATTTTTTTTATCGTCAATTCTGTGTTCTATTTTCCCGCCGCAAAAAGGGCAAATTTTTGGTTGTTGATTTTTGATTCCAACCTTGCGTCGGAATTGTTGGCCCATTAACGGAGTTTTGCAGATCGAGCAAACCGATCTGTTTGAATTGCGTTTTATTGATTCTTCTTCCAGAATATCCAGCACAAAAATATAGATATTATTTTTTCCATATTCTTTTTCTAAAATTTTCATTAATCCCGCTTTCTTATTATTTCCAAAAGTTTCAAATAAAGTTCTGGGCGAACCGCTGAAAACAACCGATTCTCCGTTTTCGGACAATTCTTTTGTTTTTTGGCTGACAATTTTCAACACCCATTCCGGAGAATTTAATTTTCCAAATTCGTTTAATTTCTTTTCTTTCTGAATCTCTTTATTTTTTTTAAACCTTAAGTCTTTAAATATTTTTCTTAAGTAATCTCCCGTATCAAACTGGAATAAACCAAATTTATCCGCCAAAAGTTTTGCTTGGGTTCCTTTTCCCGATCCGGGCACTCCGTAAATTATTATCGCGATTTTAGATAATTTTTTCATTAAAATTAATTATAAACCAACTTTGTTCAAAATCAAAAACCGGCACACTATCACGCTTGATAGTGTGCCGGTTTAATTAATTGCTTTTCTTTCTGATTTACTAATTCGCTAATTAGTTAAATTACTCATACGCTCTGATAACAAGTTGTGAGTCAATTTGTCTCAAAGTTTCCAAAGCCACCGACACCACAATCAAGATCGCCGTCCCTCCGATAGTCAAAACCGGAATTCCGGTAATGATTCGCAAAAGATTCGGCAATATCGCGATTAATCCCAAAAATACCGCGCCCCAAAAAGTAATTCTATTTATAATTTTCCCTAAAAATTGCGTAGTTGATTGTCCCGGCCTTATTCCTGTTATAAAACCCCCCGATCTTTGAAGATTTTTTGAAATTTCGCTTGGGTCAAAAGTAACCGCGGTATAAAAATACGTGAATAACGCCACCAGTATAAAATAAATAATGGTGTAAATATACTGATTATTTAAAAAGGCGGTTACAAAGCCGGTTAATTTTAACGAAAAACCTTTGGAAATTACCGCGCTTACCTGAGCTAAAAACTGCGGGAAAAGCAAAACTGAAATCGCAAAAATTATCGGAATAACTCCAGCTTGGTTTACTTTAATTGGGAGATAGCTTAAAACCCCGCCGTACATTTTATTTCCTCTCACCTGTTTTGCATATGAAACAGGAATTTTTCTTTCACCTTCATTTATATACACCACACCCGCGATAACAAGAACTGAAACAGCCGCAAATGCGATATAAGTAAGCAATTCGGACGGGTTATAAGTTTTGATAATCCTTCCGATTGTGTCGGGCAATTGCGCCACGATACCGGCAAAAATTATCAGAGAAATTCCGTTTCCTATTTTTTGTTCGGTGATAATTTCACCCAACCACATCATTACCATAGAACCCGCGGTAATAATTATAACGTCCCTAATCGTGTCAAACCGATTCATATATGAAAGGACCCCTTGCGAAGCCAGAAGATTTAAAAAAGTGTACGCTTGCAAAGCCGCCAGCGGCACGGTAAGCAAACGAGAATATCTGTTAAATTTTGCCCGGCCGGCGCTGCCTTCTTCATAATAAATTTCTTTCAATTTCGGAAAGATCATTGTTAGAAGTTGCATAATAATCGTCGCCGTGATATACGGCCCGATTGCAAGCATCACAATTGAAAGATTGCTCATAGCGCCGCCCGCCATTAAACCCAAAAAATTAAAAAGCTGGTTTGTATCAAAAAACTGTTTTAATTTTAAAGCGTCAATTCCTGGAATCGGGATTGCGGCTAAAACGCGCGTCGCCACCAATAAACCGGCGACTATTAAAACTTTAGTTCTAATATCCTTAATTTTAAAAATTTGAAGAAATTTATTCATTTAAAATACTGATTACGAATTGATTCAAATGACGCTAATAAGATTTGTAAATTCGCGCGCATTCGCGTATTGGCGCCGTTTATTCTACTTTCCCGCCGGCTTTTTCGATCTTTTCTTTTGCTTTTTGCGAAACTTTCAATCCTTTAAAATTAAAAGCTTTGCTAATATCTCCCTTAGATAAAATTTTAACATTTTTTTCAGATTTGCGGATTAATCCGTTTTTTATCAATGATTCAAGAGTAATAAAATTTTCTTTCATGCGTTTTTCAATATCTAAAAGATTAACCGCAACCGGATTGTCAAATAAAGGTTTATTTTTAAACCCCTTTAGTTTCGGCAATCGGATAATCAAATCCCGGACATCCGGTCTGATTTTATGTCCGGCTCTTGATTTTTGTCCCTTAGTCCCGTGTCCGGAAAAAGCCCCTCTTTTTCCCCCTCGTCCCACTCGTTTTTGTTTTGAGACATTTTTTGATTTTAATTGATGTATTTGCATATTATTGATTTTCTTTTTCCTTTTCTTTCTCGGATATTTTTTCGTGCTTTGTTTTTTCCATAACAGGCGTGGATTTAATTGATTTTAACGCGTTGAGCGCGGCCATAGCTGTCGTAAGTTTATTTTTTGTCGCGCCAAGCGTTTTTGCGGTGGCATCCTTAATTCCGCATAACAGTAAAATATTTCGAACGGCTCCTCCCGCTTTAAGACCATGCCCCAGTTTGGCCGGCTTAATTAAAACCGAAGCCGCGCTATATTTCGCCCTTACTTCGTGGGGAATAGTTCTTCCTTTTAAAATAATATGAACTATATTTTTTTTCGCTTTCGTTTTCGCTTTATCAACCGCTTGAGCCACATCAAGCCCTTTTGAAACACCTAATCCGACTTTTCCTTTTTCATCACCCACAACAACGGTGGCTCTAAAGCTCATTCTTTTTCCTCCGGCAACAACGCGTGTTACGCGTCTTAAATCAAGCACTTTTTCTTTATATTCCGATTTTATTCTAATGTGTCTTTCCATAATTTATTGTTTTATATTTTTAACCCCGCTTTTCTGGCGCTTTCAGCCACTGCTTTTACGCGACCGTGATAATTATAACTTCCTCTGTCAAAAACCGCTGAAGTTATATTTTTTTCTGCGGCCTTTTTAAAAATTAATTCTCCCAACTGTTCCGCTATTGATTGTTTCCCTTTCCCTGTTTCTTTTTTATTTTTTCCCGATATTTTTCTGGTTGACACGCTTGCTAATGTTTTTCCGTTAATATCGTCTATGAGTTGAGCATAAGTAAATTTATTGCTTCTAAAAATAGAGAGTCGCGGTTTTATCAGAGTTCCTAAAATCTTAGAGCGAACTCTTTTTTTTCTTCTTTCTGTTATTTTATTTTTTATTTTATCTTTTTTCATCAGTTTTTATTTTATGTTTCAGGTTTTATGTTTTATAAATTTACTTTATTGCCGTTCCGGCTTTTTTCCCGGCTTTCTTTTTAATTATTTCACCCTGATATCTAATTCCCTTTCCTTTATAGGGTTCCGGTTTTTTAATCGCCCTGATTTCAGCGGCGGTTTGTCCCACTAACGCCTTTTCATTTCCTGAAATTATAATTACATTTTTTTCAATGGAAATTTTAATTCCTTTTTTGGGAATATATTTTACGGGATGTGAATATCCGATATTTAAAATTAAATTTTCCCCTTCTATGTTTGCCCTATATCCTATTCCTTCGATTTCCAATTTTTTAATAAATCCTTTCGTAAGGCCGTCGATCGCGTTTTGCGTTAACGCTCTTATTGTGCCCCAATTTGCGGTTGCCTGCTTTAAATTACTGTTTGGCTTAAAAACAACCGCGTTTTTTGACTTATCATCTTCTTTAATGGCTGTAAATTCAATAACAATGTAAGGAAGCGCGTTCACAATTAAAATCTGATTTTCTTTTTTAATTTCCAAAACACCGTCTTTTTTTTCAACAGTTATGCCTTCTGGTATTATAATCGGTTTTTTTCCTATTTTACTCATGGTATTCGCGAATATACGAATTTTTATTTAATAACTTTAATAACGCGAAGTTCGTATATTTGTGTATTTGCGTTTGATTTGTGTGTTGGTGATTACTTTATTACCATATTTCAAACATTAATTCTCCTCCTATTTTTTTTCTTTTGGCTTCTTTCCCGACCATTATACCTTCGGGTGTGGACAATACTAAAAGCCCATACCCGCTTTTTATTGGCCTAATGTTCGCATATCCAACGTAAAGATGACGGCCGGGATTGCTTAAAATTTTTATCCCTTCAATGGCGCCTTTTTTAATATGATTGTGAACGTGGTAGTTAAGTTTGATATCTAAATATTTTTTCACGCCTCTGCCTTTTTTTTCAAAATGCTTGATAAATTTATAATTTGCCAAAATATCCAGAACATGCTCATCGTTTTTAGAATACAAAATTTTTAAATTTTCTTTTCCCGCCATCTGCGCGTTTTTAATTTTGTTTAATAGATTTATGTACATAGTATTCGCGAATATACGAATTTTTATTTAATAACGCGAATTCGTATATTTGTGTATTTGCGTTTGATTTGTATATTGGTGATTATTCTACCAGCTTGCTTTTTTAATTCCGGGTATTTCTCCTTTTTGGGCCATTTCCCTAAAACAAATTCTACAAAGGCCAAAATCTCTCATATAACCTCTTTTTCTTCCGCACTTAAAACAACGTTTTACGGCGCGTGTTAAAAATTTCGGTTTTTTTTGCGATCTCGCAATTACGGATTTTTTAGCCATTTATTTACAATAATACTACGATTTTTTTAGTGGCATACCCAATAATCTGTATAATTCAATTGCTTCATTTCTATTAACGGTGTTTACCACAATGGTAATCTCCAGCCCAAAATCAACCTTAGAAGATTCCGGGTTAATTTCGGAAAAAACCATATTTTCTTTAAAACCAACCGAAAGATTACCGGTTTTATCAATATTTTTCAAGTCTATCCCCTTAAAATCTTTTACCCTGGGAAATACTATTTTTATAATTTTATCCAAAAAATCATACATTCTATTTCCTCTAATGGTCGTTTTTAGGCCGATAATTTGTCCTTGTCTTACTTTAAATCCTGAAATGGATTTTTTTGACATGGTAAGTTTTGGTTTTTGTCCGGAAATAAGAGCTATTTCTTTTTCCAACTCAGGAAGAAGTTTGTCCTGAAAATTCGGTTGCTGGCTCATTCGTCCCGCTCCGACATTTAATACAATTTTTTCCAGCTTTGGCACAGCCAAATTATTCTTAAATCCGAATTCTTTTTTCATCTGCGGAATAATCTCTTTATTATATTTTTCTTTTAGTGTTATGGTTTTCATTGTTTGTTGCCGATTATTTTATATTCGCGTTTTGCATTTTTTGCAAATTCTCGCTTTATTATTATTATTTTCCGCCACAAATCCCACTCTTGCGGCTATTCCGCAATTCGGGCAAACAAGCATTGTGTTTGAAAAATTTAAAGGCATCGGGAATGAAACTATTTGCCCTTTTTCTCTTTGTTTTTTCGGCTTTATGTGTTTTTTAGCCACATTCAAACCCTCAACTAAAATTTTGCCTTCTTTTAAAAAAACCTTAATAACTTTTCCGGTTTTCCCCTTGTCTTTTCCCGCAATTAATTTAACTTTGTCGTTTTTCTTTATTTTCATTTGAGTTATATTACACAATTTCTTCCGCCATCGTTACGATTTTTTCAAATCCTTTTTCTTTTAATTCTCTTGGTACAGGGCCGAAGATTCTTGTCGCAACCGGCTCCTTTTTGGCATTTATAATAACAGCCGCGTTTTCATCAAATCTGACATAAGAGCCGTCTGTTCTTCGGATAGCTTTTTTTTGCCTTACCAAAACAGCTTTTACAATTTCTTTTTTCTTAATATTTTTTCGCGGTTCAGCTTGTTGTACAGAAGCGACAAAAACATCTCCAATCTGAGAATAACGCCGCCTTGTTCCGCCGAGAATTCTAAAAACACGGATAATTTTCGCTCCGCTATTGTCCGCGACTTTAATTATGGAACGTTCTTGAATCATTGTTTTATATTTTATTTATTATTTTCCACCTCTTTTCTTTGCTTAACGGCCTTGATTCTTCAATGATAACCTGGTCGCTCATTTTATATTCGTTATTTTCATCATGAGCTTTAAATCTTTCGGTTACTTTGCAATATTTTTTGTACCGCGGATGCATCTTTAAGCGTGAAATCGCCACAACTCGCGTTTTGTTCATTTTGTCGGAAACGACAACCCCTTTTAATTTTCTTTTAGCGCTTGTCATAATATTTAGCATTAATTTTGTCCGGAATTAATTAGAGTAAGTATTCTTGCAATTATTTTTTTTAATTCGTTAATTTCTCGCACGTTTTTCACTTTACCAGCGGCTAAATCAAACTTCAAGCTTCTAAGCTTAATTCTTAAATCATTTAAATCTTTGTATAGTTCTCCAAGCGATTTATTTTTTAATTGTTCAAAATCTTGTTTTTTCATTCCAGTAATATTACTTTAATTATTTTACAATTATTCTGGTTTTAACCGGTAATTTATGTCCCGCTTTTCTTAACGCTTCCCGCGCGACGTCTTCTTTTACTCCGTCCATTTCAAATAAGACTCTTCCGACTCTTACAGGAAAAACATAATGGTCAACAGAACCTTTCCCTCCTCCCAAAGTTACTTCCGGCGGCTTTTTCGTTATCGGCTTGTCGGGGAAAATTCTAATCCAAACTTTTCCGCCTCTTTTTGTCATATGACTAATCGCTTTTCTCGCGGCCTCTATTTGTCTTGAATTTATCCAAGCGTTTTCAAGAGCTTGAATCCCAAAACTGCCGAAATTTAATTCAGTTCCTTTGGTTTCAACTCTCCTTTTTTTAGATCTTCCTTTTTGCCATTTTCTGTGTTTTACTTTTTTTGGTAATAACATACTTGAATTTATCGCGAGGCGTTTTGCCGAACTAATTACCATTTATTACCATGAATTACAATTGACGATGTAACCGGGTAATTTGTTGTAATTTATTCTCCGCCGCTGGCGGATCGCGCAGTTAATTATAATTTATTGCTAATTATATCTTTCTTAAATACTTCTCCTTTATTAATCCAAACCTTTACGCCGATTGTTCCGTATGTCGTTTTTGCGATTGCTTCGGCATAATCAATATTAGCTCTCAATGTTTGCAGGGGAATGGTCCCTTTCGCAAGCGATTCGGTTCGCGCAATTTCAGCGCCGTTTAATCTCCCAGAAATTCTTATTTTCGTTCCTTTGACGGTTTTATTCTGCAAAATTTGGTCTAACTGTTTTTTTATAACTCTTCTAAAAGGCATTCTTCTTTCAATGTCATTGGCGATATTTTGCGCGATAACCGCCGCAGACAAATCGGTTCTTTTAATTTCTTCAACATTCAAACTTAGTCCCGAAAATTTCTTTTCTTTTCGGCTGACACGCATCAGATTAATTTCTTTTTCCAGTAATTTTGACAAATCTTCAATTCCCTTCCCTCCTCTTCCGATAATAATTCCAGGCTTAGCGGCTTTAATGTTAATTCTTATAGAATCGCCGAGTCTCTCAATAATAACACTGTCAATTCCGGCTTGGTTTATTTTTCCCGCAATAATTTTTCGGATCAAAACATCCTCCATAAGAAGAGTTTTGAAGTCCCTTTTTTTAGGGAACCATTTGGCATTCCAATCTTTTGTCACTCCTATTCTAAATGAATTTGGTTTTATTTTATGACCCATAATATTTTGAAACCCGAATCGCGAAGCATGAAACATTTTAATTCGCACGCATTCTGTTTTATGTTTCAGGTTTTATGTTTTATAAATTAAATTGCTTTTCTTCTAAACATTCTTTTAACTAAACCCTGTTCCGACGATTTCTTTTTCTTTTCTTCTTTATGCTCCTGTTCATGGTTATGTTCGTGGTCGTGTTCGCGCTTGTTGTACTTTTCATATTTTTTCATTTTTTCGGATTTTTTCTTCGCAATTTCAGTTTTCTTTTCTAAAACCCGTTCTTCAATCTTAAATCGCGGAGTTGCCGTTTTTTCAGATTCCGTCAAAACAATCGTTATGTGACTGCTTTTTTTCTGGAGCGGAGTCGCTCTCCCCTGCGCTCTCGGAAGCCATCTTTTCAGCATCGGTCCTCCGTTTACCGTAATTTCTTTAATAATTAAAGCGTCAGGATTCATTTTATTGCTTTTTGCATTGGCAATAGCCGACCGCAGAAGTCGTAAAATCGGCTCGCTCGCTCTTTTCGGATTTAAAATCAGCTGCGCTTTAGCTTCTTCCACAGGCATTTTTTTTACAAGATTGGCAATTAAGCGAACTTTTCGCGGAGCCATTTTCAAATAATTCAATTTTGCGACTTGTTGCTTCATTTTTTATGTTTATTTTTTTGTCGATTCCGACGCCGTTGTTTTTTTCTCTAATTCTTTTTGTATTTTTCCTCCATGCCTTAAAAATTTTTTTGTTAAGGAAAATTCTCCCAATCTATGCCCGACCATTTCTTCTGAAATTTTTACATTTATAAAATTTTTTCCATTATGAACTCCGAACGTAAACCCTATCATTTCCGGAGAAATTTCCGACCTTCTTGACCATGTATTTATCACGGTTTTATCGCCCGGCTTTAAATTAGCAATTTTTTTAAAAAGCTTTAGATCTACAAACGGGCCTTTTTTTGAACTTCGTGACATTAATGACTTACAACCTACAACTTACGACCTACGACGAAGAATTTTTTTTCTTGTTGCCGGTCATTTATTGTTGGTTGTCGGTTAATTTATTTTCTTCTTTTAATAATTAATTTATTGCTCCATTTTTTCTTATTTCTGGTTTTTCTTCCGCCGGTAACTTTGCCCCAAGCGGTCTTCGGTCTTTTAGTGCCTCTCTTTTGTCTTCCTTCTCCTCCGCCGTATGGATGGTCAACCGGATTCATCGCCGTGCCTCTGACAGTGGGTCTGATTCCCAAATGTCTTGAATGCCCCGCCTTCCCAAGATTGGTCAAATTGTGTTCAGTATTGGAAACTTGACCCAGCGAAGCATAACAGTCTGATAATACCTTACGAGTCTCTCCCGATGCAAGTTTTAAATTTGTATATTTTCCTTCATGAGCTAATATCTGAACATAAGACCCCGCCGATCTGGCAATTTGTCCGCTTTTTCCCGGTTTCATTTCCACATTAAAAGCAAAGTACCCTATCGGGATATTTTTTAAAATTAGCCTGTTGCCGTCTTTAAGCGGCGCGTTCGGCGAAACAATAAATTCGCTTCCGATTTTCATTTCCTTTGAGGCAAGAATATAATTTCTCGCCCCGTCTTTATAAATAACGCGCGCAATAAAAGCCGATCTATACGGGTCATATTCAATCGCTTCCACTTTTGCGGGAACATCAATTTTATTGAATTTAAAATCAATTATTCTGTAAAGTTTTTTATTTCCTCCTCCCTGATGCCTTGTTGTTATTCTTCCCTGATTATTTCTCCCGCTGTTAGACGCAAGACGCTTAACAAACCTCTTTAAGGGTTTTTCCTTGCTGATACCCGCGTAATCAATCACATTCATCTGTCTTCTTGATGGAGTTGTTGGTTTATATTTTTTCATTTTATGGTTTTACGCCGACGGCATAATATCTATTTTCTGCCCTTTTTTCAGTGTAATTATCGCTTTTTTATATATTGACGATTTTCCGGACGCAATGCCTCTGAATTTTTTTTCTTTCCCTTTTGTGATAATTATATTAATTGAAATTGGGTCCACTTTATATAAAGATTTTATAGTTTTTTTCACTTCCGATTTATTGGCGTTTTTATCAACTATAAAAACATACCTATTTTCCGCAGTCATTTTATGCGATTTCTCGGTAATCCACGGCTGTTTAACGGAAAAAATGTTTCTCGCGCTAGTGTTAATAGAAACGATTTTTTGATTTTTATCCGCTTTCGTTTTTTTAATTTTATTTTTCTTTAAAGTAGTCATTTTGTCGGTTAAATGATTTTATAATGTTTTTCCATTTCAGGAATCGCGCCAGATTCAATTATTATATTTTTGTGCTTTATTAAATCGTAAATATTTAAAGAAGTCGGGCTTAACGTATCGGCATTTTTTATATTTGAAATATTTTTTACATTTTCTTTTTTCCTGTTTTCCAAAATAACCAGTGTTTTTAATCTTAAATCGGCTAAATTTTTTAAAACATTGGCCCATTCTTTTGTTTTATTTCCAATCCCCTCAAATTTATCCACAATTTTTATTTCATTGTCTTTTATTTTTTTGGAAAATAACGAAAAAACAGCCAATTTAAGCATTTTTTTGTTAATTTTCTTTGAATAATCTTTTTCTTTTAGCGGTCCGTGTGTTACGCCTCCGCCAATCCACAGCGGCGACCTAATAGACCCGTGTCTGGCTTTCCCGGTTCCTTTTTGCCTCCATGGTTTTTTTCCTCCCCCCCTGACATCTCCTCTTGTTTTAATATGCGCCCAAGGTTCTCTGCTGTTTGCCATTTGAGCGGTTAGAGCTTGATGCACTAAATCAGAATTCCATTTAACGGAAAAAATACCGGGCAATTCTATTTCGCTTATTTTTTCATTTTGTTGGTTATATACGTCTATTTTCATAATGTTTGGCAATTATATTAATCGGTCTTATCCTTGTATTTCTAAAAGTGTTTTTCTCATTCCGGGAACAGCACCTTTAATCATTAAAATATTTCTATCTTTGTCTATTCCAACAATAATAAGATTTTTAACAGCGGTTCTTTCCTGCCCCATATGTCCAGCCATTTTTAACCCCGGGATAACTCTTTGAGGGGCTGTTGCTCCGATTGACCCGGGAGCGCGCAATCTATTTTTTTGGCCATGCGTTTTAGGCCCGCCGCCAAATCCATGTCTTTTAACAACTCCTTGAAATCCTCGTCCTTTGTTTAAGCCGCTGATTTTAACTTTATCTCCCTCGTTGAATTGAGACACATCTAAAACACCGCCTATTTTAATTTCCGGGTTAGAAACTCTGAATTCTCTTAAATATCTGAAATTGCCCATGTTTTTCAGATGTCCTGCCAACGGTTTGTTAATTTTCTTTTTTGAAGCGTCAAAACCAACTTGCACGGCTTCATAACCATCTTTTTCTTTCGTTTTAACTTGAGTTACGGTTACCGGTCCGGCTTCAATCAAGGTTACGGGAATAACTTTGTCGTCTTTCCATATTTGAGTCATTTTCAATTTTTTTCCCAATATAAATTTTTTCATATCCGTTTATCCTTAAAAAAATGGGGGTATCTAGCCCTCATTTTGCGCTAAATTTCTATTTTATTTAATTATCAACACATGGGCATAATAGTACACAATTTTATTTTAAAAATCAATGTTTTATTATAATAAGAATTTTTAGAATAATAAAGTGGGTAATTCTAAACTTTACTTTATTTTTTATATATTCAAATTTCCATTCGCAACTAATTTATATTTTTTCTTTCTTAAATAATTCACATAAGCGGCGGCGGCAATCATCGCGGCATTGTCCGTAGGATGCTTAGTAACCAACAACCTGCAACCAGCTACCGACGACTTTCTAATGGATTTTTTAAATTCTTTTGCAAGAGTTTTATTTGCGGCAACTCCGCCGGAAATCATAATTGATTTTGCGGAAAATTCTTCCGCAGCGCGCAAAGTTTTTTTAATCAAAACGTCAAACGCGGCTTTTTGGAAACTTGCGGCCGCATCTGCTGTCTCCGCAGAATTACTCAGACTCAACACAGACTGACGCGGAAAATTATCGCGCATATAATAAAGTACGGATGTTTTTAGTCCGGAAAAACTGAAGTTATAATTTTTTTGATTTAACATCGGACGCGGAAAATTTATGGCGTCAGGATTTCCTTTTTTGGCGAGTTTTTCTATTTCCGGTCCGCCGGGATACGACAGATTTAAAAGACGCGCGATTTTATCAAAAGATTCTCCTACCGCATCATCAACAGTCTCTCCAAGTTTTTTTACGGTTTTTAAATCTTTCATTAATAGCAATGTGGTATGACCGCCGCTCACTAATAATGCTATTAATGGAAATATCTGATTAGTTTTTAGTTTATAGATTTTAGGTGTCAGAAGAAACGAATAAAGATGGCCGTCTAAATGGCTTACACCTAATAATTCAGTCCTTAGTCGTCGGTTATTAATCGTTAGTTCGCGATACATATCGCGCGCAAAATTGATTCCGGTCCAAAGAGCGGGTTCAAGTCCCGGACCTACGGTGACGGCGATCAAATCTAAATTATGCAACATATAACGCATAACATGCAACCTTTTAAAAAGTATGGGAAGATTCCGGAGATGCTCGCGCTTGGCAAGATTCGGAACCACGCCGCCGAACGGCCGATGAACTTTAATCTGCGATGCCACTAAATTTTCTAAAATTTTAAATTTTGGATTTTTGAGACCGCCGCTCGCTTCTATAAGCGCAATAGCGGTTTCATCACAAGAGGTTTCAACAGCTAAAATTTTCATTAAACTTTGGCAAATAGTAAAGATTGTTAAAATGATTTTTTATTTGTTCAATTTCTTTTCTTTTTTGGCAATTACCAGGGTTGTTTTTACCACAGTATCGGGATTAAGAGATATACTTCCAATTCCGGCTTCAACCAAAAATTCAGCAAAGTCCGGATAATCGCTGGACGCCTGTCCGCAAATGCCGATGTATTTTTTGCGCGTGCGGCATTTTTTTATAACTTCCGTGATAAGATTTTTTACCGACTCGTCTTTTTCATTTGTGATTTCTTTTATCTTTTCATTTCCGTCACGGTCTATGCCAACAGTCAGTTGGGTTAAATCATTTGACCCGATACTCATTCCGTCAAATATATCTAAAAATCTATCCGCTAAAATCACATTTGAAGGTATCTCGCACATGACAAAAATTTTTAAATTTTTGTCATCCCGAGCCTGCCGAAAAATTTTATTGTTTTTTCTCAAGCCGAATTTTTCAATGATTTCAACCACTTTTTTGCCTTCTTCGGGAGTGCGACAAAATGGAACCATAACTTGAACATTATCCAATCCCATTTCTTCGCGGACTTTTTTAACAGCTTTTAATTCCAAAATAAAAGCGTCTTTAAAATCCGGATGATAATATCTGGAGGCTCCGCGCCAACCAATCATCGGATTCTCTTCCTGCGGTTCGTAAAGTTCTCCGCCGAGCAAAGTTCTGTATTCATTGGTTTTAAAATCCGAAAATCTTAAAATTATCGGTTTTGGATAAAACGCGGCGGCGATTTTCGCGATCCCGTAAGCAAGTTTATCCACATAAAAATCAATTCTGTTTTTATGGCCGACGGTTTTTTTATCTATTTCATGCAAAATTCTTTCTATTTTCGGATTATGAGTTCTGGGGTTTTTTATCGCCAATTTAATTTTTTCGTAATTTATAAGCACGTTGGGATGAATCCCGATATTTGAAGCGATAATAAATTCTTCTCTCGCCAAACCGACCCCGTCATTCGGCAAAAACGATTTTTCAAAAGCGGTGTCGGGGGTCGCGATATTCATCATTATTTTTGTTTTTGGTTTGGGAAGTTTTTTAATATTGTGTTCTATCGTATTGAATTTCAGCGCGCCCTCGTAAATAATTCCTTCGGCTCCGGTAGTGTCAACCGTTATTGTTTTTCCTGTTTCAATTTTATTGGTGGCGTTTTCGGTTCCGACAACGCACGGTATTCCAAGTTCGCGCGAAACAATGGCGGCATGACTGGTGCGGCCACCTTTATCCGTAACAATGGCGGAAGCTATTTTCATAATAGGTTCCCAATCCGGATCGGTCATATCAGTTACTAAAATTTCGCCGGTTTTAAATTGCTTAATGTTTTTCGCATCCATAATAACTCTGGCTTTTCCGGTCACGATTTTATTCCCGACAGAAGTTCCTTTTGATATTGCTTTCCCTTTTTCTTTAAGAATGTATTCTTTGACTTTTGAAAAATCCCTTTCAGCATGAATGGTTTCCGGTCTGGCTTGAACTATAAACAATTTTTTTGTTTTTCCGTCTTTCGCCCACTCTATATCCATAGGAGTCCATTTATCGCGCTTTTTAGAATAATGGTCTTCAATAAGAACTGCCCAGTTGGCGAGTTGCAAAATTTCTTTGTCATTTAAAATCCAAGATTCTCTTTCTTTTTCGGTTGTGTCTATTATTTTAGTATTTTTAATGCCAGTCCCATGAGAATAAGTCATTTTTTGGCTTTTACCGCCCATTTTTTTGTCAATAATCGGGTTAAGTTTTCGCAAATTAAAAATAGATTTCTTTTTAAATAATTCTTTGAGTTTGGGTTTAAAAACTAAAAATTCATCGGGAGTAACTTCGCCTTGAACAATCATTTCTCCTAATCCCCACGCGCCGTTTATTAAAACCATATCCTTAAAGCCGGATTCGGTGTCTAAAGAAAATATAACGCCAGAGCATCCCGTGTCGGAACGCACCATTTTTTGCACGCCTACCGAAAGCGCGATTTTAAAATGGTCAAATCCTTTGTCCGCGCGATAAGAAATCGCGCGATTGGTGAATAAAGAAGCCATCGCCGATTTTACCGCTTTTAACACTTCGTCGGCGCCGGTGATATTTAAATAAGTTTCATGCTCGCCGGCAAAAGAAGCTCCCGGCAAGTCTTCGGCAGTCGCGCTGGAACGAACCGCGACATCAACATTTTTATAATATTCTTTTTCTAAAGCCCGATAAGATTTTATAATGTTATTTTTTAAATCTTCGGGAAATTCTCCCATTTCGATTCTTTCCCTGACAGTTTTCCCTCTATGAGCGAGGTCAGAAAGATTTTTTGTATTTAATCCTTTTAATGTTTCCTTAATAAAATTTTTAAGTCCGGTTTCTTCCAAAAAATATTTGTAAGCGGAAGCGGTTACAACAAATCCTCCGGGCACGTTTACTCCTTTAGGAACAAGATGTTTTAACATTTCTCCAAGCGAAGCATTTTTCCCGCCGACTTCGACGACATCTTCAATCCCAACGCTTTTCAAATTTTTTATAAAATTTTTGTTCATTGCCGGATAAATTTAAAAACATTTTGACAATTAAAACATTATACACCATTAATAAATAAACTAAAAATTATTCTTCTTCGGTGTTGGGTTTCGCTTTTTGTATTTTATCAATTGGATGATTTGGCGGAGAATAAATTGTGTACAATTTTAACGGCGCGCTTCCGGTATTGGTAAAATTATGCCAAACGCCGGCATCAACAAACACAATCGCGCTTTCGGAAATTTCAAATTCTTTTTCGCTTATTTTTGCTTTTCCGTTTCCTTCAACAAAAACCAGAATTTGGTCAACATTTTCGTGCACTTCATTTCCTATATCTTCTCCCGGGAACAAGCTCATTAAAACAATTTGAGAATATTCCCCGGTCTTTATAACCTTTCGGAAAAAATCGTTTTGTTTTGCGAGTTTAATTATATTTTCGTTTATATTCATGTTTTTAAATTATACAAAAATAATGATTTGCCTATAAGTGGGAGACATACGGGAATTGCACCCGTGCTGGCAGTGCCACAAACTGCAGTGCTACTACTACACCAATGTCTCCATAAATAAAAAAAATATTCTGGAAATTATTATAAAACGCGGTTATTTTATCCAAAAATTTTAAACAAATCAAATTTTCGGAAAGCGGTTTATTTATATTAACCAAATTTAACCAACCGTTTAAGGTTTTATTTAAAAATCAGTTGTCTGCAAATCTTACGCTATTTTATAAACATCCGCGCCTTCGTGAGTTTTTTGGTTTACTTTAACGGCGACTTCGTCCCCCGTTTTGGCGGATTGAATTTTTTGGCGGTCCACTTCCATTGACTCAACCGTTTCGATAAATTCATTATTATGATGATTGAATTTAACCGTATCGCCGACGAACAGCGCGCCGGTTAATTTTATTACGGCGACCATAGCTTTGTCGTAATAATGTATAACTTTTCCTATATGATTTTCCGGCATATTTTTTTTAAATTGATATTTACGACCTTTAAACTTTTTTATGCGTTTTTATGCGTTATAAAAGTTTATTTAATAATAACATAAAAAGCCGGCAATTTCCTGAATATATCAAAACATAAAATAATAACCAGTTTCTTTAAAAAGTAAAAAGGTTTTTGTTTGAGCGGTAGCCTTTAATAACCGCTTAAACTTGTAAATTTTTCTTTGGTGTCTCTATTTTACCAAGCTCGCACCTATTTCCAAAATCGGTAATCTGACGAACCCGCCGCCAGCCACCGCAAAGCGGCCTGCCTCGCAGAAAATTTTGCTTCACATTCTTGATTTGCGCGCGCCATTAAAAAATTTCAATTAAGGAGAAGCAAAAATTTTCTGCTCGGCCCCGCGCTGGCGCGCGGGCGGCGGGATTCAATCGGCTCGCGGGCAAAAAGTTTCCCTCCCCCTTCAACCCCTTCCACTTTTTG
>JASEIG010000025.1 GCA_030017615.1 Patescibacteria group bacterium | reverse complement strand
GGTGTCCCTTTTGTTTTTCGGCAGTTATGAGGCAGTTGCAATTTCCGCATTTCATCAAGCCAGAAAAAGCAAATTCGTGTTTTCGTTTGCGTTTCTTTTTTCCTCGATTGCTCATTACTTGTTGAACAGAATCAAAAAGTTTCTTGGAAATAATTGGCTCGTGAGTTCCCTGATAAATTTCATTGTTAAATCTAAACACTCCGTAATAAAAATGATTTTTGAGGAAACGCTGGACACAGGAAACTGCCAGAACATTGCCTTTGTAGCTCCGCAGTCCGAGATCTTTCCAAACCTTAGCTACTTGCTTCAAGGTATATTTCCCAGTCGAGTAAAGCTCAAAACCTTTACGGACTAAAGGCAATGTTCAACATGAATTTTCCTTGTGGTGTGTTTTCAAGCTAGTGGGTTGGAAACTTCAAGTCTTTTATTTTTCCTGTGTCCAGTAGATAAATAATTTGTCCTCCATCTATGGAATTGCGGGCGAGACGATCGGGGTGCCATGAGATTATCC
>JASEIG010000024.1 GCA_030017615.1 Patescibacteria group bacterium | reverse complement strand
GTCTTTAGCGCGTCTTGTCTTCAGCAAGACAGGGTCGTGACTTAAGGCTCAACGACCAATACCCTTGCCCTCCTAAATTTCGAAGAAATTTTGGAGGGTGAATCGACTCTTTTAAATTTTATTTGTTTCACGCACAGCTTCCGCTACGCGTGCCTTGTTCAGGTATTCTCCGCATATCGCCATGCGGCTTGGACTATATCATCATCCTCACCTCGCACTTCGCGCGAGAAAATCCCAAATTACAATTTCCAAATCCCAAATAAATTACAAATTCCAATGACCAAAATTCCAAACGGTTTGTAATTTGGAATTTGGTGTTTGAGATTTGTTTGGTATTTGGTGTTTGGTGACTGAAATTTCCTTGTGCTATGCACAAGGCTGAGGAGATCGGCGTGTAGTCTCTGAGGGGTTACTCTCAATCAAGAGAGAACTTCCCTGCTGATTGCCTGCACTCAAGACTTTGTCACTCATTGTAGTAAATTATACTACAGATAAGTAGTCTGAGATACACAGGTTTTCCAGCATACAGCCAATTTTTTCAGATATAATTACTCAT
>JASEIG010000023.1 GCA_030017615.1 Patescibacteria group bacterium | reverse complement strand
GTTCCACAGACTCCAGTGCTAACCATTACACCATAGCTACCATCACAACATATATCTAATTATTAGTTTATATTATAATTAAATTATTATAATTGGCAATTTTTAAAACGAATGAATAGAAAAAATAAAATTAATAATTTATCCGTCTACGGCAAACATCTTATTATCGACGCTTACAACATCCAACGCGAACAACTAAAAAACACCAAAGAAATCAGAAAACTTTTCATTGAATTGATAAAAAATCTAAAAATGAGACCGCTTTCAAGCCCGATAGTAAAAAAAATCACCTCGCCGTCTTATTCAAACTGGGGGTTGTCCGGTTTTGTAATGCTTTATGAAAGCCATATTTCCATCCACACTTGGCCGGAGAACGGATACGCGGCAATGGATATCTATTCCTGCAAGGATTTTGATGAACAAAAAGTCATAAAACTGCTTAAAACTGCGTGGAAAAGGACAAAAATAAAAACCAGAATTTTAATGAGAAATTAATTTCATAATAGCAAAACGAGGTTTTGATATATCGAGCCTAAGGCTCGCTATGGAAAAGAGATAATTCTTTGATTGTTTTTTTGACCATATTCGAACTTAATCCAGATAGCGCCAAGAGGAATGCTTTTTTTAATTCTGTCTGCCCATTCAATAATTAAA
>JASEIG010000022.1 GCA_030017615.1 Patescibacteria group bacterium | reverse complement strand
TGATACGCAAAATGTCTTTATCAATCTTGCCGAGCTCCCGATAGGCCTGATTGTACATATTAATCGAAGTACCAAGATGATTGCCCAGTTTTTTCATATAGGTTTCGTAACTACTGATATGCCGGCTTAATTCCTCGACTCTTTTTCTTATTTCCTTGGCTGATTCTTCAATACGAAAAGCCCTGAAACCTTGCAAAACCGTCTGAAGATAAGCGGCAAAGGTGGTTGGCGAAATAATAATCACTCGCTTTTCTCTGGCGGCATATTCAACTAAGTCCCGAGTGGCGGATTTGACCGCTCCGATACGATTAACCAACAAATCATAATAAAGGGATTCTGACGGTATAAACATCAAGGCAAAATCCGTGGTGTCTTCCGCGGGTCGGACATATTTTGAAGTTTCATCAATTCTGTTTTTTAAATCATTTTTTAGCTGTTTTTCCAGTTCAACGCGAACACCAGCGTCATTTTCATTCAGAAGACGTTCATAATTTTCCAGAGAAAATTTGGAATCGATCGGTATAATTTTATCTTTGGTAAAAATAACTGCGTCAACCACTTCGCCATCTTTAAATTTATATTGCATTTGATAAGCGTTGGGAGGTAAAATATTTTTCAAAGTTTCTTCTAAAAAATACTCGCCTAGCACCCCCCTTTGCTTTGGATTTTTTAAAATATCCTGAAGATTTTTAAGCTGGTCAGCTAAATTTACAACTTGCTTTTGCCCTTCTCCCACTTTAGTCAGCTCTTCAGTAATTGCCCGGATAATTTTGGCGCTTTCTCCAAATTGGCTTTGCATTAATTTTGGCAGTTCTCCAAGCTTG
>JASEIG010000021.1 GCA_030017615.1 Patescibacteria group bacterium | reverse complement strand
TTAACACGGTTATAGTTACCGCGGACATTGACGAGGGCTTCGGGCAGTAAGCAATAAACCTTGCGGCCTATTACCCCCACCGTTAACCTTCTCGCATCGGTCAGGCGTCACCCCCTATACTTCCTCTTACGAGTTCGCAGGGAGCTGTGTTTTTGTTAAACAGTCGCCAGAGAGACTTTAGCTGCGGCCGCCAACATTCTTCTCCGAAGAGAAGTTTGGGCGGCAAGGCTTATCCCGAAGTTACGCCTAGCTTTTTTGCCGAGTTCCTTAACGAAGAATCACCCGTTCCCCTGAGGCTCCTCGCCTCATCCACCTGTGGCGGTTTACGGTACGGAACCGCAAAAGCGCACCTTAGAGACTTTTCTCGGAAGGCTCTTCTCTTTAGTTACTCAAGTAAAAACTTAAGCTTCTGTTGCCGCGCGAAATTCGCTATTAAAAGCAGTTACCCGGATTTTCCTAAGTAACATTTCTTATTGGCAACAATGCCAAATCATTAAGACACTAAAGATCATTTCCTTCGTCCTCTCATCGGTATCTCTTTTGCGGTGGGCTGGAATATTAACCAGCTTCCCATCAGCTGCGGCTTTCGCCATTGCCTTAGGACCGCCTAACCCTCCGCCGATTTCCGTTACGGAGGAAACCTTGGATTTTCGGGGAGCGCGGTTTTCACGCGCTTTGCGATTACTCATGCCAACATTCTCTCTTCTTTACGCTCCACCGCCTCTCACGAATACGGCTTCACTGCATAAAGAATGCTCTCCTACCACTCGTGGATTTCATAGAGGAAGCAATGCGATTGTTTCGCGTTGCGCTCCGAATTGGCGGGAATGGATGGGATTTTTACCATCATCACCTCGATTTCATCAGCCGAGTGACTCTCGCGAATTCACACCTCCTGGAGCGATCCCCTTTCAATGTGAAAACCTCTTGAGTCTACATTCCCATGAATTTTGAGGATTCAATTTCTCCTCTATGAAATCCACGAATCCGTAATTTCGGTAGCGTGCTTAGCCCCGATAAATTTTCGGCGCTATAAACCTCGAATAGTGAGTTGTTACACACTCTTTAAAGGATGGCTACCTCTAAGCCAACCTCCTATCTGTTTAAGGATTATAACTGCCTTTGACACTTAGCACGCATTTAGGGACCTTAAATGACGGTCTGGGCTCTTCCATGGAGCTTAGCCCCCACAGCCTGACTCCCACGCTTTTACCTTCTGGCATTCGGAGTTTGATTGAGCGCCCGAGCTTTCGCCCTTTGACGTTCATCCAGTGCTCTACCTCCAAAAGGAAACATACAAGGCTAGTCCTAAAACTATTTCGGAGAGAACCAGCTATTACCAGGCTCGATTAGCTTTTCACTTCTACCCACAACTCCTCCCCTCGTATTGCACGGCGAGTGGGTTCGGACCTCCCCCCGCGTTTCCGCGGGGTTCATCCTGGCCATGGGTAGCTCGCTCTGGCTTCGGGTCTTGCGCATACCGTTTTTTGATCATTTGGCTGTCCGCCAAAAAGCGGAAACCAAATAATCAATGGCGCCCTGTTCAGACTCGGTTTCCCTGTGCTTGCGTCCCTTCCGGGACTTAAACGAACGATATACGACAAACTCGTTG
>JASEIG010000020.1 GCA_030017615.1 Patescibacteria group bacterium | reverse complement strand
CATTTTTTTAGCGGCAATGTTGATGACGCAAAAGAGCTTTTGAAATTAGGTTTTTATTTCACTTTTGGCGGGGTGATTACCTTTGTTGGGGATTATGACGAAATTATAAAAATGATTCCAGCGGATAAGATATTATCCGAAACAGACGCGCCTTATGTCGCGCCGGTTCCGTATCGCGGAAAAAGGAATGAGCCGGTTTATGTAATTGAAGTGGTTAAAAAATTAGCCGAGATAAAAAATATTGACGTAGATTCAATGACGGAACAAATTTTGAAAAATATTCGAACTATTTTTCAAAATCTTTGATTACTATTTCTTTGCCTCTTTTCTCGACTACAACTTTTTGCTGTTCTTGCCACCTGAATTCTCGGACAATTTGAATGGGGAGGGTGATATAGTAGCTCCGTCTGGATTTTTGGATATTTCTGATATTTTCTTCTGGTATCGGTCTTCTTGCCATGCCGTCATTATAGCACAAGTTGCCCTAGTATTAAACATATGTTTAATACTAGGGCAACTATTTTTATTTGAGAAAAGTTTAAAATCCTCGTAAAATCAATATCAATGGCTAAGTATGATTTTCAAAAAGTAAAAAGGAAAAGGTCCGCCCCCGCTAAAGCTTCGGTGGGCAAGAAAATAAGATATGAAATACAATTTTCGTAAAATTGAACATAAGTGGCAAAAGTTTTGGCGCGAACAGAAAAGCTACGAACCCAACTTTCAAAAAGCCAAAAACCCTTTCTATAACTTAATGATGTTTCCTTATCCTTCGGCCGAAGGATTGCACGTCGGCAATATGTATGCTTTTGTCGGCAGTGATATTTATGGCCGGTTTAAGCGGATGCAGGGCTATGATGTTTTTGAACCGATTGGTTTGGATGGGTTTGGGATTCATTCGGAAAATTACGCTTTGAAAATCGGCGCTCATCCAAAAGAGCAGGCAAAAGTTTCTGAAAAAAGATTTTACAAGCAATTGGAATCAATCGGCAATGGCTTTGCTTGGGAAGAGAAATTGGAAACTTACGATCCGGATTATTATAAGTGGACGCAGTGGCTTTTTGTCCAGGTGTTTAAAAACGGTTTGGCTTACCGTAAAAAACAAGCGGTTAATTGGTGTCCGAGCTGCAAAACCGTTTTAGCCGATGAGCAAGTGATTAGTGGAAAATGCGAACGTTGCGGAACAGAAGTAATTCAAAAAGATTTAGAGCAATGGTTTTTTAGAATAACAAGATACGCTGAAAAATTATTAAATAATCTTGAAAAACTTGATTGGTCCGAAAGAGTTAAAACAGCGCAAAGAAATTGGATTGGTAAGAGCGAGGGAGCGGAAATAGAATTTGGGATTAAAGATTTGGGATTAAAGATTAAGGTTTTTACGACACGACCGGATACCATAAATAGCGCGACTTTTTTGGCAATATCTCCCGAGCTTGCGAAAAAATGGCTTGAGGCGGGCTGGGGAGTAACGCCAGAGATAAAAAAATATATTGAGAAAACGCTGAAAGAGAATTTAAAAGGAAATGAATCAGGAAATAAGACGGGAATTTTCACCGGGATAAAAGCCACCAATCCTATCAATCAAAAAGAAATTCCTGTTTGGGTTGTTAATTATGTTTTGGGAAGTGTTGGTACTGGCGCGATTATGGGTGTGCCCGCTTACGATGAAAGGGATAAAGAGTTTGCGGAAAAATTTAAATTGCCGGTTATTGCCGAACCGCTTTTAAATGAAGAGGAGGTTATCAAAAAAGTTGGCGGTAAAAAAGCAATTAAATACAAACTTCGTGACTGGCTGATATCAAGGCAGCGTTATTGGGGCGTGCCGATTCCGATGATTTATTGTTCCGCCTGCGCCAAGGCTTCCGCCTTCACTAATGTTTCGGCGGACAGGTCGGCGGGCAGGGAAAATGCTGGTTGGCAGTCTGTTCCAGAGAAAGAACTTCCAATTGAATTGCCTTTTGTAGAAGATTTTCGGCCGAAAGGCAAAGGTGTTTCGCCGCTTGCAACTCAAGCATCTTTTTATGAAACAAAGTGCCCGCATTGCGGCGGTAAAGCTCGTCGGGAAACAGATGTTTCGGATACGTTTTTAGATTCTTCTTGGTATTACATCGGTTACCTTATGAAGTTTGGAAATCGGAAATTGAAAATTGGAAATTCTGATTTTGCGAAGCTAACGCGGCATTGGCTTCCGGTTGATATGTATATTGGTGGGGCAGAACATTCTGTGCTTCATCTTTTGTACTCGCGATTTATTGCGATGGCATTAAAAGATATGGATTTTGTGGGCTTTGAAGAGCCGTTCAAGAAATTCCGCGCTCACGGACTTTTGATAAAAGAAGGCGGGAAAATGTCTAAATCAAAAGGCAACATCGTAAATCCGGATTTTTATATTGAGAAATTCGGC
>JASEIG010000001.1:20833-87200 GCA_030017615.1 Patescibacteria group bacterium | reverse complement strand
ATTCTCGACTGCTGCCACCCGTAGGTGTACGGCCCGTGTCTCAGTGCCGTCGTTGGGGAACAACCTCTCAGCCCCCCTACCGGTCGTAGCCTTGGTGAGCCATTACCTCGCCAACAAGCTGATCGGACCTAGGCCTCTCTCAAAGCGTCTTGCGACTTTACTAGTGCCTCGCTGCCGCAAGTCACATTGAAAATTAAATTCTCTTTTAAATCCAGTCTTCCAATCCTGCAATATTGCAATCTTTTAATCTTGCAATTTTGCAATCTTCCAATGTGCTCTCACGATAGTGAAGCACCAGACTATGGGGAATTAGCCAACCTTTCGGCTAGTTATGCCCCGCTCTGAGGTAAGTACCGAGGTATTACTAACTCGTTCGCCACTCACCTCACGCTTCGCGCGAGAAAATCCGAAATATTAAATCCGAAATATGAAACAATAACAAAATTCAAATTAATTAAATTTAAAATGTTTAGAACATTAGAATTTGGATGTTTGAATTTATTTATAGCTTCGTGCTTCGTGCTTCGAATTTCCTTGTGCGAAACACAAGGTTCGTTCGACTTGCATGCCTTATCCACGCCGCCAGCGTTCATCCTGAGCCAGGATCAAACTCTCAAATATAGAAATAAATCAGCACCGGCATAAACCAGCGCAAATTAGTTTCTAAGAAATAATTAGGCAACTAAAAAAATTTTGTTTGGATATCTAAACACAAGTTTAATTATTAAAGAACCGTCTTTTTCAAGAACATTTTTTCCTTACTTTCACAATATCAATTATATGCATTAAAAAACCCTTGTCAACTTTAAAAAAACCTGCTACCTTATAATAATCGTTAATATACAAATCTAACGCAAGTATGCGAATTCGCGTTATTACATAAAATTCGTATATTCGCGAATACTCCATGAAAAAAAACACTCATCCAACTTATCATCAAAACGCCAAAGTAAAATGCGCTTGCGGCAACCAGTTTACTGTCGGCTCAACCAAGCCGGAAATTAATGTTGAAATCTGTTATTCCTGCCATCCCTTCTACACTGGAAAAGCCAAGGTTATGGACATAGCCGGCAGAGTTGAAAAATTCAAAGCCCGAACCGAAAAGAAAAACGCGAAACCAGTCAGAAAGAAAATTGAAAAGAAAACACGAAAGAAAATTGCCAAAACAAACAAAAAATAATTTAAAAAATAAAAAACTGAAAGACTGAAAACTTTCAGTTTTTTATTTGCCTTTAGTTTTTAAGTAATTTAGTATTGAAATATGCAAAAAATAATCTTAGAAATTCGCGGCGACGCGGACCTGTCCGCCATAGCCCTGCATTATTTAAAATTTTAGAAATTTATGAATACGCAAAATAATATAAATAAAATAATTTTAGAGATAAGGGCGGGGGCGGGCGGAAACGAGGCCGCTATTTTTGCCGGCGAACTTGCCAGAATGTATCAAAAATATGCCGCCAAACGAGGATGGAAATTTGAAATCGCCGACTTTAACGCCGACACGCTGGAAGGATACAAAACATTTATTGCCGAAATTCAGGGTGAAAATGTATATGAAGATTTAAAACAAGAGTCCGGCGTTCATCGTATCCAAAGAGTTCCCAAGACCGAAAAATCCGGCCGTGTGCATACTTCCACTGTTTCCGTTGTAATTATGCCCGAAGTCAAAGCCGAAGAAGTGCAAATTAATCCTTCTGAAATAGAAGTGTCTTTTTTTAGGTCATCCGGACCCGGAGGACAAAATGTGAATAAAGTTGAAACCGCTGTCAGAATTTTGCATAAGCCCACCGGTATAGTAGTCGCTTCCCAAGCCGGCCGCTCGCAGTTCGCTAATCGCGAAACAGCTATGAGTATGCTTCGCGCAAAGCTTTACGACACCAAAATACAAGAAGAAACGGCCAAAACCGGCGCCGTCCGAAAAGATATCATCGGCACCGGCGACCGCAGTGAAAAAATTAGAACCTACAACTTCCCTGATGACCGCATCACCGACCACAGAATTGGAAAAAAATGGCACAATATTGAAAAAATTCTGGAAGGAGAACTCGATTTAATAATAAAAGTTTTTAAAGGAATTTAATTAAATAGTTTTAAGCGTTAAGAGTCGCGATATCCTGTTCAAATTGCTGAGCTCTGTCTATCACTCTTGCTCCGTAAGTTGAAAGATACCTGCTCCACCTGGCCCCTGCGTAATATTTTGCCGCCGCCACCTTCTCCGCATAAAACGTTCCTTTATCCGCTCCCGCATCCTTAAGATACAAAGCAGTCGCTATAAACGCATCCATATTATTCCACGGAGAGGGCGGGTTATTGCCGCTCAAAGCGCCGATCCGATCTTTATACGCATCCCAAGTTGAAGGAATAAATTGCGCCGAGCCCATACCTCCTCCATAAGCTCCGTCGGCGATAATGGGACACGACACTTTAAGAGTGTCCGGATTTAAACCAAGCAACTGCGTAATAGTCAAAAAAACGGGAATGTCTCTTGTGGGATGCATTGATGTCTTGTTTGAAGCTTTAGCGGGGTAATAAGGATTCTCATCATATTTGCATTGTCCGACATTTTTTCCCAAAGCAGACTCCCTGTCCAGCACAGCCAATATTAAAGCCGCGCGGACTCCCGTTTTAGATTCCGCGTATTTCGCGAATTTATACGCATCGCCAAAACTCATTTCTCCTCCGCCGATCATTTCAAATATCCTGCTTCTGATTTGAGCCGCCGTTTTTTGCGTTTCAGTTAAAATTTTTTGGTATTCCGTTTCTTTTCCTTTGGTAACTTTCAAAAGTTCGTCTTTGTCCAATTTAGTTTTTTTAATCGCTTGCATTTGAGCTTCCTGATAAGTTTTCAAACTAACCACATCCAACTGTTCCGCGGCTAAAGTTTCTTTCTGGTCGGAAAGCTGGGTATGCAACCCCATAAGTTCTTCCAGATTAATTCTTAGCTGGTCCTGAACGTTCGCGAGATTATTCATCTCGGTAAAAAAATCGGAAATTTTATTATTAGCCAGTAAAATAGTTAACATTCCCTGTCTTTCATTTTGATAAATTGTCTGAATCATCTGGGTGATTATTCTTTTTCTGATATCCATTTTAGTTTCAGTAACTCCAATTTCTTTTTGAGTGCTTTCCAATTCTTTATTAACTTTTTGAAGAGTTAGGGTAATCGCTTTTATTTGAAGATTTATTTTGGCAATTTGACTGTTTAATCTTTTAATTTCCGATTGCAATGTATTGCCTTGTTTTTTATAAGCGACGATTTGCGCTTGATATTCGTCTATCTGTTTTTCTAAAGCGGCTAGTTGGCTTTCCAGCGCTTTTCTTTCTTCTATTTTGTCTCCCGCCGCCTTTACGTCATGAGACGGCGCGATTGCTAAATTTAAAACAAACGAAACGAAAAAAAACAGCACAAGCGTGAAACTTGCAAGAAATTTAAAAGGAATCCTTATGGGTTCAAAATAACTAAGATTTATTCTATTATTGACGCTTGAACGACCAGAATTTGATTTTAAAAATTTTTTCCCGCTACCTCTTATATCAATAAGAACTTTGGGCTTCATACTTGGTTAATCGATTATTTTATCAATCAGCCGATTAGTTAATTATAATATCCAACCCGCAAATCAACTAATTAATTTAATAATTTACTGATTTACTCTAATCAGCTCTCCGGCTCTGGTTCGCCATCTTTCTCTTTTTTCTTTTCCTCTCCCTCAACCTTAATATCTTCAACATTTACTGCAGGCGCGGCCTCTTCTTTCTCAAGCTCAACGACAGTGGCGACAACTGTTCCGGGGTCAACCAATACCCTGACTTTATCGCTGACTTTAATATCTTTCACATAAATACTTTGATGAAGATTTTCTAATTTGCTTAAATCAACTTCAAAATAAGAAGGTAGATCGTTTGGGAACGCTCTTACCTCAATTTCCTTCATTGATTTTACTAAAACTCCTCCCTGTTTTACCGCCGCCGATTCCCCCTTGAATTCAAGAACAACATTCGCTTCAATTTTTTTATCCATTTTAACCGCGTAAAAATCAATATGATTAAATTTCTGTCTAATCGGGTCGCTTGAAACATCCTGAATCAAGGTAGATATTTTTTTTCCGCCAAAAACCAAATTTACAACCGTGCTTTCGCCCGCTTCCTTAAAAACCTTTGAAAATTCTTTTTCAGCGACTGCTAAATGAACATTCTCGGTTTTATGGCCATAAAGCTCGGCCGGAATCAGTCCTTGTTTTTTTAAAGCTTTTACTTTTTTCCCAGTTATTTCCCTTTTTTGCGCTTGTAAATCTATAGACATACCCCGTAGCAGAACGGCAATCTAATATATTTTAATCCGCCATTCATATTTTAATTAATTTTATTTATTTTTGATTTATAAATGCCTTTGTAATAATGAACAATAAATTTTAGTTAATTCATCGCCGTTTCACTACAGGGCATATCTTTAAAAACGCCAAAAATACACAATTTCGTATATTTTTTTAAGTTGAATCTATTTTTATGGAGTATATCAGCCCTGCGAAAGATTTTCAACCTCGTTTGCGCGCTTAACGAATTAGCTGAATTATCATTCCGAATAAAGAGGCAATTTAATAAAAAACTCGCTCCCTTCGCCTCCTTGTTTTCCGCGCGCCCAAATTTCTCCGTTATGCGCTTCCACTATTTTTTTGCAAATATAAAGACCCAGCCCCGAACCCGATACTTTACTTTCCTTATTTAGCCTTACAAATTTTTGAAAAAGTTTTGCGCTGTCTTTTTTTGTTATACCCATCCCCGAATCAGCGACTTCCGCTAAAGCAAAATCTCCTTCTTTTTTTAATGAAATCGTTATTGTGCCGTCCCGCGTATATTTTATCGCATTGTCTATTAAGTTTCTGAAAACCTGCGCAAGATTGTATTTGTCGCCCCTAACATAAATAGCTTCACGGGAAAAGTTTACCGATAAATCCAAGTTTTTAATTTTGGCAAGGACCTGAAAATCCGGCGCAAATTCTCCGATTAACTCGTTCAATTCAAGCTTTTCAAAACTATAAATCATTTTCCCCTCGTCAAAACGGTTAAAATCGAGCAGATTGTTTACTAAACTCATTAAATTTTTATTTGACGCTTCTATCCTGAAAATAATTTCCTGAGCCTTTCTGGTATCCGCATTGGCGATATTTTCCAAAAGCATCGTAAGATAACCGCTCACCACCGCCAAAGGGCTTTTAATCTGATGCGCCACAATGGAAAAAAATTCACTTTTATAATTATTAAGTTTTATAATTTCGTCCATTTGGCTTTTTTCTTTTAATATACTCTTGAGCAGAATGATACCGAATAAAATCACAATTCCTAAAAGAAAAAGCGCGCTCATTCGGTCATAGAAAATTTTCGCCATCAAAAAATGCACAATCAGAAAAAACCAGATAAACACCATGATTGTTTGCGTAAATACGAACTTAAAATCAAAGTTAAAAAGTTTGAGTTTTAAAGTGGCATACGCAACCGCAACAACAAAAAGCACCACTAAAGAATTCCCCAAAGGCAAAATCGGAATGTTATACCAAAGAAAATAATTGGTAACACCCCCAAAAAATCCAAAAAACATTCCTAAAAAAATATATTTTATTTGAATTTTCCGAGTCTCGTCCGTAGAAGCCAGATACCCCTTGTAAAGCATAAAAAGCGAATAAAAAACATAAAACATCCAGAATGCCAGAAATATATGAAATACAATCCCCGGTTCGGGCCAGAACCGGAATCCCGCTTTAGGAGAAACGCCTTTTACAAAAAGATTTGTAAAATCAAATATGAGAAAAATAGAAAAAAGCAGGTAGCTGAATATTACAGTCTTTATCTTTTCCTTATTCCTGTCCAAAAGAGTTAAAATAAAATGGAAAAAAGTAGGCGGAATGAATATCGCTCCCGCCATCAAGACTCGGGACCAAAAAAGAGCCCCCGAACCGCTGTCTGATATTTGCCATAAAAAATATCCGTAACTCCAAAAAGCCACGGAAAAAGAAAATATGGCAAAGGCGCGGTTGAT
Source organism: Patescibacteria group bacterium (assembly GCA_030017615.1). Lineage (GTDB taxonomy): Bacteria > Patescibacteriota > Minisyncoccia > UBA6257 > UBA9933 > JASEIG01. The sequence goes on along the minus strand of JASEIG010000001.1, from coordinate 81,166 downwards.
ACTTTCTTTTTTATTGAAATAAACAAATATGCCTATAAGTGTGCTGGCAACCGCATTAACCAATCCTGTTATAGCGTAAAATTGCATAAATAAAAACCCCCGAAGTTTGTTTATTATTTTACAAAATTTTCGGGGGTTTAACAATTTGATTGACTATTTTCTGCACACGGCAACCATGTGTATTCCGTGCGGTTCCAGTATTATCTTTCGGTTTCTGAATCCCCCTTCGCAAATCAATTTGTCCAAATCTGTAATTGTCCGGTAATTCATATCCCAGTTTATAACCCATTTCAAAAAATACTGCTCCGGATTTTTGCGAATATGGCCTGTTACCAACACACCACCTTCAGGAAGAATATTATAAATTTTTTTCAGAAGACTGATAATCGTAACATCATCAAAATAATCAAGTAATCCGACCATTTCAACTATATGCGGAAAATTTGTTTTGGTCATTCTGCGCGAAGTTCTCCCCAAAAGAAGAACATTATCCAGCAGTGTTTGACACCTTTCGGAAAGATGCTCCCTTTCGGCTATTGCCTTGCTGTTCGCTAACGCGCTCTGATCAAAGTCCGCGAGTAAGGCGGTTGAGCGAATATGTCTTGTTCGGCTCATCGCTTGCAAAACCGATTCAGCTGAACCGCTTGCCACAGACAGAATTTTGACTGTTTTGACCCCTCTATAGTTAAAATTCTTTATCACTTGCAATAATTCTCTAGTAACCAGTTTCAGCCGATTTCGCACTGCCTGAGCGTTCATCATTTCAATCCAATAATCGCTCACGCAACCGGAAATTCCCCGTTCTCTGCCAAACTTGAAATGATAAATAATATCCAAACTTTTCCATTTTCCGGAATTTTCTTTAATTCTCCTGCAAGGATAGCTCAATCCGTCAAACCAAAAAGTGTTTGTTTTTGGATTAGAGTTGAAACATTTTTTCTTTGCCATTACCCATAAGGTTAAGACCCACATTACAGGCAAAGTAAGATAGTAAAACCATTTGCGAATTTCATACCCAAGATTATCATTATCCATAACAACCCTTAAATCTTCCTTCACGTCAAAATCTTTCAACTTAAAAATTTCTGACATAGCTTTTCTCCTTATTCTATTTTTATTTATATGAAAATCATTTTCCCAAAATTACTTCCTACACTATCGTATAATTTCACGAAATCGTCAAACTAGATTTCATACTTCTCAATCGCCTTATAATCTCACATATTTATTTAAGAACTGATATTTTTTTATGCGGTTAAAGTTTATTAAAAAGCCTTAATCTCTTTTCCGTCATATTTTTAATCGCGTCAACCGCGTAAGGCAAAAGTTTATAAGGAACAATTTCTTCCGGCTTTTCCGAGAACGCCTTATTTAAACCTTCTCTCCAGGCTAAACGAATTTCCGTATTAATGTGAATAATTAAAATTCCCGCTTCAATCGCCTTAATAAAATTATCGTCCGTTATCCCCGACCCCCCGTGCAAGACCAGCGGAATATCCGCCGCTTCGCGCAATTGTTTTATTCTTTCAATATCCAAATTTGGATTCGGCGCGTTCTTGAACATACCGTGAATATTCCCCACGGCCGGCGCCAATAAATCAATCTCTGTTTCTTCAACAAATCTCTTTGCTTCTTCCGGTTTTGTTAAATCTTCTTTGTTAATCGCGGCATCCTTCGGAATTTCTTTCAAAATTACCGAGCTCGCTCCCAAATATCCGAGCTCCGCTTCCACTAAAATATTCGGGTTTGCCGACTTTGCGTATTCAACCACTTCTTTTGTTTTTTGGATATTTTCCTCAAACGGCAATTTCCCGGCATCAAATAAAACCGCGTCAAATCCCGCCTTAACCGCTTCCTTTATTTTCTCCAGCGATTTTGTATGGTCCGCGTTTAAAAAAATCGGATAATCATACTGTTCCCGCAAGCTTCTGACTATCGCTCCGGCCTGCTTGTATCCGAAAAACTCCGCCTCCCCTTCCGATAATCCGATTACAATCGGAAGATTCAAAAACCGGGCGGCTTCAAAAATTCCTTTCAATCCCGCCATATCGGATATATTAAAATGCCCGATCGCCACCTCTTTTTGCTCCGCTTCTAAAATGTAATCTTTTAAATTCATTATCTTCAATTATAACCAAGATATTTAAAATAAAAAGGGGTGGCCGCACCCCTTTCAACATCCACAATAAAAAAACCGTTAACTTTAACTATTTTTGCACATATTTTTTCTCCGAAAAAATTCATCATATACCATATAATTACACAGCTTTAAAATCGCCCATAACAAAGAAATTAAAAAATATAAAGTTGCTATTATAAGCACAACTGTTAAAATTATTAAACCAAATATCAGCCACACAAATAAAAATTGCACCCATCTTCTAAATTCAGGTTTGCTTTCGTGGCGTATATCCCTATTCCAAAAAGCATCCAAAAATAAAATCCGGTCATCCAATTTCTTAAACCTATTGAATTCATAATAATTTCTCCTTTTAAATTGTAAATTTTAACTACCGAAATAATATATTAGAATTAATGTTTTTTCAAATATAATATCATAAAACTATCTTATCTTATTTTGTTTTTTTAATCAATTCTGAATTTATGAGTGTCTGACAACGACTACATCCCCGTCTTGCACCACATAATCTTTTCCTTCGATTCTCACCCACCCCTTTTGTTTAGCCATATTCCAAGTACCCGCTTCTAAAAGTTTTTTCCAATTTATAACTTCAGCCCTGATAAATTTCTTTTCAAAATCGGAATGTATTGCTCCAGCCGCTTCGGGCGCTTTAGCTCCTCTTCGTATGGTCCACGCTCTTGTTTCATATTCTCCTGTCGTCAAAAAACTGATAAGCCCCAAAACTTCATAGGATTTTTTAATAAGAGCATCTGTGTTTTCGGCTTTACTCAAATCAACAATAATATAATCCGCGCCAAGAGATTTTCCGCCCGGGGCGGATCCGCCTTGGGCAGAAATTTTATTTTTCAATTCTTCGCTTACGTCCGATTCATCGCCGTTCAAAAGATAAATCTGCGGCTTTGTCGTCAACAAAGTCATTTCCTTTATAACCGGCTCGTTTACAAAATCCGCTCCGGCCGAATTAAGCATTTTGCCGCTGTTTAAAATTTCCCGCGCTTTTTTGGCAATTTCCAAATCCTTTATTTTTTGTTTGCTGTGCCCCGTAGCGAGCTTTGCTCTGCTACTGGAGTCGCCGGTTCTGGCTTCGCCTTCCAATTTAGCCAGGCGCTTTTCAACAGTATCCAAATCTTTCATTATCAATTCCGTGTTTATGGTATCAATGTCCCTTTCCGGATTTACGCCCTGTTCTTCAACGTGAATAATTTCGTTGCTTTCAAAAACGCGGACCACTTCAACAATTGCATTGACCTCGCGAATGTGGCTTAAAAACTGATTGCCCAAACCCTCGCCTTTATATGAGCCTTTGACAAGACCGGCGATATCGTAAAATTCCACAACCGCAGGAACTATTTTTTTTGAATCGCTCAATTTCGCCAGTTTTTCCAATCTTTCGTCCGGCACCGCCACCACGCCCACATTTGGGTCAATGGTCGCAAACGGATAATTGGCGATATTTATATTTTGATTCGTGAGAAGTTTAAAAAGCGTGCTTTTCCCGACATTGGGCAGTCCAACTATTCCGATGGATAATTTCATAATTTCCAAATCAACAGCTTTTTAAACCAATTAAAACGCCATCTTGTTTAAATAGCGTTTTAATTGGTTTTATAATTGTCTGATTAGCCGATTAATTTCTTTTTTACTGTCTCGCTCAATGTTTTTCCGTCCGCCCTGCCTTTTGTTTCTTTTAAAACTTCACCCATTATCTTACCCAAATCTTTTATATCGCTTGCACCGATTTTTTTTATCGCCTCGTCAACTATTTTTTCAATTTCCTGTTCGGTTAATTGCGCGGGAAGATACTGTTGTAAAATCCCGAATTCATAAAGTTCTTTTCCCATCAAATCATTCCTCCCGCCTTTTTCAAAAAGCTCCATCGCCTCTTTTCTTTTTTTAGCTTCTCTTGAAAGCAATTCAATCATTTCCTCGTCGGAAAGTTCCGATGCCAATCCTTTCCCCTTTTTTTCTATTTCTTTATTCGTGATAGCCGCCTTAACCATCCGTAAAACGCTTACCTTATCCGCGTTTCCGGTTTTTAAAGCTTCCGTAAAATCGTTGTTTATAAGTTGTTGGATTTCGCTCATTTGTTAATTTGCGTTGAATGTTTAAATAAAAAATCAGCGAAGCCCCATTTTTCGCGCTTTCTCGTTTTCCTCTTTTTTATTGCTTCTGTAAATGGCGTTTGCCCTTATTTTTGTTTTATTAATGTTTCTTTTTTTATGCTTTCTCTTTTTCGCCTCTTTTAATACGCCGCTCTGCTGCATTTTTTTGGAAAAACGATATAAAAAAGCGCTTATTGATTCCCCTTCTTTTCTTTTTATTTCCATAATAAATATTGCCAATTGCTAAATCGCTGATTGAAAAATTTAAGATTTTTTACATATTTAATTTAATTTTTCAATTTTGCAATCTTTCAATTTTATTTAATTTTTTTCTTGATCTCGTCAAGAGACTCCGGCGGATTATTCACTACGCTATGCATAGATCCTCCGCCATCGGCATAATATCTCGGAATAATATGTATATGCAAATGGTCAACGGCTTGCCCGCTAACCTTACCGTGATTTATGCCTATTGTAAAGCCGTCCGGAGAAAATTTATCTTTAAGTATTTGCGTTGTTTTTTTAACCGCGCCAAACACCGCTTCTATTTTATCATCGGGCAATTCTAAAATATTCTGCGCGTGAAATTTCGGAATAATCACAGAATGCCCCGGCGCTCTCGGATGAATATCCAGAATCGCGACCGCGTTTTCATTTTCATAAAACATGTCGGCTGGGATTTCTTTGTTTACTATTTTACAAAATAAGCAATTCACTGTTTTAAATTTTACGCGATCCGCCAGCGGCAGAAAACAAATTACGATTAACTGCTCAGCTGCCCGATTGCTTCTTTAATTGTAATTTACTCTCCACAGATGGAATCGCGCAATTAAATTACATTTTAACGAAGTTTTTTCTTCACATTGTCAATCACTTTAACCAAAGGAATGGTTTCTTGAGCGCCCGTTCGCATATCTCTTATTATAATATTTTCTTCAAAAACCTCTTTTTGTCCGAGAATAAACGCCAGTTCCGATTTTTCTTTATCGGCAATTCTTAATTGTGATTTCAACGATTCTCTTCCGAAAGATTCACTTATTTTAATCCCCGCTTTTCTGAATTCTTCAACCAAAACAAATCCTTTCTTTTTCGCTTCTTCTCCGATATGTATAAAAAACACTTTCGGAGGATTTTTGAGCGGCATAACTTTCCCGGTTGTTTTAAAAATTTCAACTATTCTGTCTACGCCGACACCGCTTCCAACAGCAGACAATTTCCCCAACTTTAAAATTTCGGCGAGAAAATCATACCGCCCGCCGCTGGCTATGGCAAAATCAAAACCTTCCGTAAATATCTCAAAAACAGTTCTATTGTAATAATCCAACCCCCTTACCAAATACGGGTCCATAAAATACGGTATTTTCACTTCGTCCATATACTCCAAAACTTTTTTAAAATGCGCCTTGCAGGGTTCGCATAAAAAATTCAGTATAATAGGAGCTTCCGTTTTTATTAATTGGCATTTTTCTTCTTTGCAATCCAAAAGTCTTAAAGGGTTCGTTTCCAATCTTTTTTGGCAATTTTTGCAAATTTTTTTCTGATGTTTTCGGTAATAAGCTTCCAGTTTTTTTTGATAAGCGCCCCGGCATTTCAAGCATCCGACACTGTTGATATGAACAATAACATCTTTTATTTTCAACTCTTCAAGTAATCTGAAAGGAGTTAAAATTGCCTGAACATCGTAAATTGGGTCGCTTTCACCTCCTAAAATTTCAAAACCAACCTGATAAAACTGTCTGAATCTTCCGGCTTGAGGTTGTTCATATCTGAACATCGGCCCTTCATAATAAAGTTTTAAAGGATGCCCCAGTCTGCTCAGCCCATGTTCATAATAAGCTCGTATAATTGGAGCGGTTCCTTCCGGTCTCATCACTAAATGGTCTCCTCCTCTTGTCTTGATAAAAAACATTTGTTTCTCCACGATATCGGAATTTTCCCCGAGACTACGCTCAAAAACAGCCGCATTTTCCAATATGGGAGTTTCTATTTTTGAAAAATTATGGATGTCGGCGATTTTTTTCGCTTCGCTTTTTATCTTATCCCAAAAAGGCTGATCCGTCGGCAATATGTCATGCATTCCTTTGGGCGACTGTAAAATCATCTTCTTACCCTTTTTTTCTTTTTTCGGCCTTAAGGCCTTTCGCTTATTGGTAGCCAATTTCTTAAAAATATTTCTTAATTACAAATCATTACCGCTTGAAATAAAAACATTCCCTTTTAATTCCCGGTTGCTAATTCCTGATTATTTCTTTAATAACTGGGTTTTTCAAAAGCCATTACCTTATTCAAAGGCCATAATCTAAGCCACACCATACCTACAATTTCAGATTTCTTCAAGGGGCCCCATTGTCTTGAATCAAAGCTGGCTTCTCTGTTATCTCCCATAACAAAGTATTCACCGCTTTTCAGTATTATTTCCTTATTACCGGCTGTTTTCAATTGTTCAGGCAGATATTTTTCATTTACCAAAAAACTCTTCTCGTCTTGATTGTTACTGATATAAACCCTGCTGTCTTTCACAGAAACCCGTTCATTCGGCAATCCGATTATTCTTTTTATGAAATATGTGTTTTCATTCCCCGGATAATGAAAAACTATTACCTCTCCTCTCTCGGGCTCTCTAAATCTTAAAGAAACTTCGTTTATAAGAATATAATCTCCGCTTTGGAAATTAGGCTCCATACTTGACCCGTCCACGAGAAAAGGTTGTATTAAAAAAGAACGGACGCCGACAACAACCAGTATCGCGACAATCACGATTTCCAAAATTTCTCTTAGGGTGTAAAAAAATGATTTCATTTTTTGTTATTTTATGTTTAAAATATTGAAAAGACTGATTTTAATGGCTTAATTTTAATTACATTGCACGTTAAAGTCAAATTCCGTGATTTGAAAAATTTTTGATTTTTTCTCTCATTTTTACGAAGTAACGATGAAAACAAAACCAAACGCCAAATTAATTATCGGATTGGGCAATCCCGGAAAAGAATACGAAAAAACTTATCATAACGCCGGTTTTTTATTTATTGATTTTTTAATTTCCAATAACCGCCTGACAGCCGATTTTTTTAGTAAATATAAAAATTTTGAATACCTGAAAACAAAAAATTTTATTTTAATCAGGCCGACATTATTTATGAACGAATCGGGTAAAGCGGTGCTGGAAATTTTAAAATATTTTTCCGCCCGACCGGAAGATATCATTATCGTCCATGACGACAGCGATATTGAATTGGGAAAATATAAAATTTCTGCGGGACGCGGGTCGGCCGGTCACCGTGGAGTAGAATCAATTATAAAATCATTGGGAAATAAAAATTTCCAAAGATTAAGAATTGGCACCGCCAATAAAAAACATTTTAAACAAAAAGCCGGCGATTTTGCCCTTAAAAAAATCGGGAAATCCGAAATTAAGGCAATCCAAACAACTTTTAAAGACGCGATAACGAGCGGATTAATTTGACTTTTTCTGGTTTTATAGTTATATTTTAAGCAGAATTTAACAATAAAATAAAGGAGGTGATAAAAATGAAGGTAAAAGCTTTAGTGCTGAATCTTAATGACATTCTTGATATTAAAGAATCAGTTTTAATTCAAAAATTAAGAGAAAAGTCTTTGGGCAGAAAAGTTTTAAAGATTATTTTCTTCATTTTTGAAATCGCGGGAATTATCATTCCTTCACGAATGAAAATAAGAGAAGATTTTCAAAAACTCCTCATTGAGCAAGAAAAATGCTTGAGTGATTTTGATTTCATTCTCATATCCGAAAAAAGTCTTTTTGGATTGCGGAATATCAGAAATTTTCCCTATAATCGCTTTAAGCACATCTTGATCCGCAAAAGTTTTTTAAGTCGATTCGTATCATTAAGACGCGATTTGGACGGCAAATTAATTGAGCACTCAGAAGTTATTCCTCACATCAGTATTGTGAACGCGCTTCTGAAACTTAAAAAAGCGCATCCCTATTTGCGCATAATTCTGTTGGACAGATCACAAAATATGCGCAATATTGTGGAAGCGATGAACGAGAAAAAATTTTTTGCAAGGCTTCCCAAAGAGGTCATACCTCGCATTATTGAATATTGCGAAAACTCTTAAAACAGAGAAATCCCTGAAACCGCGTGTTTCAGGGATTTTTTATTCTCATCTTTTATTTATATTTTGGCGTATCGCAATATACCGCTTCAATTTTCATCACCGCTTATTTTTGCATACCATCATACATGATAGTATTTCGCTATTACTGCAAAGAATGAGTAAGTCCGTGAGGCTTTATCTTTCCAACCTGTTTTGTATGTAATTTCTTATTTCATTATAATCTCCTTCCCCCGCTTTCGGGACTAATATGTACGCGCTTGACGAGGCGTTAATTAATTCGCTTTTGCTCTCCAGCAAGCCTATATTAAAATCCAAAACAATGTCATTAAATCTCGGATTGCTTAATTTTTCCGCCATCGGAATAATTTCTTGGAAGTTTATATTTGTATCCAATTTTCCGAGTTCCGGAGCCATTTTGAAAATAAATCTGGTTTTGCTCAGGTAGCTCATTTTTTTAAATTTATCTATTATGGCCTGAATAATCTGGTGCTGGTTTTTTTCCCTGAAAAAATCTCCTTCCGGCGCGTAACGATTTCTCACCAGCCATATAGTCTGGTCTCCGCTTAAATGACGATTCCCCGCTTCCATAGTAAATCCACTTGCCCGGTCAATCGCGGGACTGCTTAAATTCATGTCTATTCCCCCCAAATTATCCACCACCATTTTTAAAATATCAACGTCAACTACAATATATTTGTCAGTGCTCAATCCGGTTATTTCCGGAAGCTGTTTTAAAAACCCGTCAATTTTATTTCTTTTCGCAACTTCGTTCAATTTGAATTTATCTCCGTCAACATTGATATATAAATCTCTCGGTAATGAAACTAAATTCATCGCGCCGATTTTTGGCCGATAGTCAACTAAAATTATACTGTCCGTCAAATCCGGCGCCATGTTCCATCCTATTATTTTTCCCGTTTTCCCGAATAATAAAAAAGTGGTTCTATTCTCGTTTATCGCCGGCTCAGCCCCTAAAAAAACAAAAATCTTTTTTTGGTAGCTCAATAAAAATGCTCCGACAAGAATAATTATAACACTCAAAAATAGGAGTGAGAAAATTTTTGTTTTTGAATTCATTATTTATTTATAATATCAAATCAGCGGATAATAAAACAAAAGAGCGGACTATCAAACCCGCCCATTTCTTATATGATTCAATCCGCTAATATAAAAAGATTACTTATAAAAAGATTACTGGTTTAAGTCCAGTCCGACTTTCAAATACCAATCTCCTGTCGCGGAATTGACAGCATTCCGCCAAGTATTTCTATAATATCCGGAGGTGTCAAAATACTGCGCCACATCCACAACCAGCCAATATTTATTTCCGCTCATTGCGCTTATAAGATTGCTGAATAAGAAACTCATATTCATATTTTGGTCCGGATTATAAACATTGGCGATTATGGCTTCTCCCAGTTTATTCGCGTCATCAGGCCCGTTATTCCCGTTGTCGCCAAAAACCTGTAATCTCAAATCGGTATAATCGCTTGCAACTTCCTGCCAAAATCTCATATAAACCCTGTTGAATTGGAAATCTTGGTTCGGAGTTATTGATTGCAAGTTCGCGGAATAACGAGTTCCAAACGAAGCGCTCCATCCATCGGCTATACTTTGATTTATATAAATAGGCATTGTCGGATAACTCCATTGCGCGATTAAAGTATTAGAAACATTTCCAAATTCATCTTTCGCTCTTAATGAAATGGAAAGATTATCGCCCTGATTAACCGATTTCGCCAAACTGGTCGTATTTCCCAATCCCTGCCAATTTTCGGAATTGTTGAATTTAATTTCATAAATCAGTTGCGAATCAATTGTATCCGCATCAGTCGCGCTTGGCCAACTTATGTCTAAATTCGCGGCTTGCTTATTAAACACCAGCGACAAACTTCCTGTTAGTTGCGGCGCCGCATGGACAGGCGCGCTTGTTTGATATTGATAATGATTTTTATCCGTCACAACCAAAACCTGATCATTATTTCCGCCATAAGCGTAGAACGCCGCCGTTATATAATCCCCGTTTTGAAAAACCGGATTGTTTTGGCCCGCATCTAATATCAAATGGTTATCTTCGCCTAACGCTCCCCAAGCCAAAGTTGAGTTTCTAATCCCGCCATATCCTATTGAACATCTGTCCGGACTATCCGGTAAAATAAGCGCCGTTGCTACAGTATTGCCGGACGAGCAACTCGGATAAGTCAAATTAACAGCCCCGGCGATTGTTGTCCCCCACTGCCCGCTGATTTCGCTTTGATATTGTTGGTCGCTGTAAAAAACCGGCGTTTTCGGAGCTTCTTGATTGATATAAAAAATTACCGCCTTCCATGATGAGTTTGAAAATCTGTTTGGAATAAAAGGATATTGGTTATAGCTGAATTCAACTAAATTATTGGCTGCGCTCCGCGGATCGTTGTAAAAATACGCGCTTTTCAAAAAACTTGGGATTTCAATGCTGGACGTCGCGACCCCCGATTCTTTTTCGTCCTGAAACGCCTGAAGTGAAAAATCATATTTTCTTCCGATTTCGTTTATAATAACTTTGGTGGAAGTAACCGCAATTTCCGCGACCAAACTTGAAGAAGCGTTGCCAATATCAAGAACTTTATAAATTACGCTTGATGTGGAATTTGAACCAAAAACACAATCCGCCCAACTAAGAGATAATTCTGAAGTATTTGAATCGTAAGAAATTGAAAAATTTTGGACAGTCGGCGCCGGCGGTTGAATATCGCTGATTTCATTAGCTTTGCCCGGAGTGGGTTTTCCCGCTTTCCAAACGCCGTTGATTAATTGCAGTGAATTTCCGTCTCCGTTCGCGCCCCAGCTTGACTGGTAAGTGACGGAATCCGCGACAACATCGTCGTCATGCGTTAACGAAAAAGTGTCCGAAGTATTTTTTAAAGAAAAAGAGCTTTTATACAAAATCCCGTTGAAATCGGGAAAATCTTTTAAAAATTCTTCAGTATCGTTTGAAATAACCGCATACGCGCCGGGATCCAATTTTTTGTCCTCTCCGGCGATATTTAAACCGTGATGAACGTTATCTTCAAAAAGTTTTAAATGAGCCAAGTTGACCGTAGAGGTTCCCTTATTAAAAAGCTCAATCCACTCCCTGCCAATATCAGAACCGGATGCGTTATACATAATTTCATTTATGACTATATTAAAATTCTCCGGATTATTTTCGGGAGAAGTGTTTGACGCGTTATTATTTTCCTCGTGGTGTGAAGATTCCGAAGACGGTGAAGTTGAAACACCGCCTCCTCCTCCGCCGCCGCCGCCCGTAGAAATTTGCGGGATGGAATTTTCCTTTTTTGGAGTGCCTCCCGCGTTTACGGAAGTGTGCCATCCGAATCCGTTTACGTCCCTTTCCATTGTTTTCTTGGCAGAGTTGTCTCCCGCCGGCCAATTCGGATTTGCAGCCGCTTCATCAATTAAATTACATTGTCCGTCAAAAAGTTTTAAGCGCTCGTTTGTGTTGGAAAGCGCTCCTTTATAAATTAAGTTGGCGGTTCCCTTTACGGAATCGTTGTCGGTTCTTTCCAATAAAACAAATTGCCCAGACATTATTTTATTTGTTTTTAAATCGGAAAAATTTATGTTTATTTTTCCGTCTTCGCTCATAAGTTGCCAGTTGGACAAATCAATTTCATTGTTTGAAATATTTTTCAGCTCCATCCATTCGTCGCTGGCGCTGTTGATGGTCCCATCCACGCTATTTCATTTATAATCATTCCCGAATGCGAAGGATTGCCGCCAGTATTAAAAAAACATGGATGTTTTATTTCATTTTTATCAATTTCATTGTTTTTATTTTTAGAATTACTTTCTTTTTTATTTTTATCCGGCTTATTTGATGATGAAGCGAGGGAATTTTCTTCAGACGCGGGTTCTTCTTTCTGATTTTTTCCATTTTTCAGCGCGCTGATTTCCTTTTTTAAAGACGTGATTTCTTTTTTTAATTTACTGATTTCTCTGTCGTCATTTTTGGAATTGCCGTCGGATTTTTTATTGTCGTCGGCTTGCGTAGAAATTCCATTCGCTTCTTTTGACGCATCTTTCGTTGTTTGCGTTTCCAAATTAATCTCCCCAATCTGCTTAAAGCCATCATTATAATTTGAAGCAAAAACCCCCTTAACGGCGGATATGAGATTGTTAGCTGTATTCGCTAATTGTCCCCAAACAGATTTTACCGAGCCCACAGCTTTATCAAATAAACTAAGAAATGAAAGATTAAATCCTTTGCATAAAACACCATCACAACTAAACGAACTTGACGGAGGGTTTAAAGCCAAATTTTCAGTGCTATCTCTCGCATCTTCACGAAATTGCTTTATTACTTGAACACCTGACAACACAATTTGTTTTGAAAGAAGTTGCCAGTATGATTTGTGAACTTGAGGATTACTAATTACATTTTTATTAATTTCATTATCATAAACTTTAAAAATATAATTATTTCCAAAATTATCTTCTCTATAAAGAAAAATTTTATTATTTTCTAATTTTTGATATTTAAATTTTAAAATACTATATTTCAGATCATCAATTGTATCCTTGCTATAAAAATTCTCATTTGAATATTTCGCCAAATTTATAAAACATTCATTAATTTTTGAACAATATGAATTGTTCTGTAAATTCAAATTATTTAAAAAATTTAAATCTCCGTTATTCCCTTCCGCAACCCACGTTTCATAAGGATCGCCGTTATCATTTGACCCGACTACATCCGCGTGAGTATCTCCTCTTGTGTGCGCCGGCACTCCTAAATCTTCCAATAAATGAAGCGTATGTCCTAAAGCTTTATAAGCGGATACATAACTTACCCAAGAAGGCGCGTTGCTTGTGAAATTTTTATTTTTAATATTTTCCGCCCATCCAAAAGCTTTTAAAGCTCTGTCATAAGTTTGATTTCCTTCATAAAGTCCGTATTTCCACTGCTCATCCTGATTATGCAGCCAATTTACCGAAGAAAGCGCGTTGCTTGTGGAAATAAAAATTTTGGATAATTTTTGCACCGTTTCCGCAGACATATCTCCTTCTTTTTCTCCAGTCCATCCTTGATTATAAATAGGGTCGTAGAAATGATTAATCCACCTTGGAATTATGTCTTCTTTTACAGTCCCGTCCATTATCCACTGAGCTTCCTGTTCGGAAATTTTTGGTTCATAATACTTGTTATAAACTTCTATTATTTTTTTCGTTAAATCGCGATGAGTGGGAATAGGCTCGTAAGCCAGCGCAAAAGAAAATGAGAACACAAAAAAGAATAGAGTAATAGAAACCGTAAAAAATTTTAATTTATTTATTTTCATAGCTCGTAAATTTTCCAAATATTAGCTGATTTACTTTGTTGAAAAATAATGGATTTAATTCTTTGCCCGACAGGTATTTTAATATCTAGCCCAGAAAGATCATGAATAAGTTCTTCCTTTTTTTGCACATACTCATATTCAAACTCTTTTCCATTTGAATCCCAATATTCCACTTCTTTCATATTCCCCCATTTTGGCAATTCATTTATCCAATTTTCCAAGCTCCCGTCGTCCTGCATTTTTTTGAATCGCTTATAAGCGCTTACAGTATTATCCCCGTAATAAAATTTAGCCGCTTCCAAGATATTGTTAGTCTTTATAGTTTTAACAAACATTTCATACGTTTCTTGAGGTGTCTTCCCTCCATAAGTATCATTTTTTAAAGCGTCTAAATACTCTTTTTCAGCCTGAAAATAATCGTCAAATCTGTGTTTATCTTTATAATTATTATAAATATTTATTGCTAAAGGAGTTCCTATAAAAACCGCGGCAACAATCCCAAAAAACCCCAAAACAAACTTTAGATACGATTTTTTAGAAGAATTGGGATTTAATTGCTCGTTTTGATTATTATTTGATATTTCCATATTTCAAAAATATTCTACCCACTATATCTATAAATTATTATTTCATCAACTTTTTTGTAACTGTAAAAAACAATACCCTCCTCACTAGGTTTAATTATTTCATTATAAAACCCGATTATTTATTTTCCAAATACACTTATCCCCACCTACTAAAATAAATCACAATTGTGAAATACTTTAATGAAATATTTTAAAATATTTTTTTCACTGTATTTTTAACTGTATTTTTATCCATATTGACTATTCATATAACTATACAATCCCGTAAAAACTTAACTAATTTCCTTTCTTATGGTATAAATTCTATATTGTAAAATCCGAAAAACCGGACAAAACAAATATGTCTAAAGCTAAAAAACTTATAATTTTATTTGGAGACATTATTCTTTTATACGCGTCACTGGTAGCCACTCTTCTTATCCGATACAAAACCAGTGAGTTTCCCGAAGTTTTCACAAATCACATAAAACCATTTTCGGTTATTTTCATTATTTGGATTATAATTTTTTATTTAAACGATCTTTATCGGGAAAGATTTGTGGCCCTCAATTTTTCAACAATTCAGAGATGTTTATTTAGTGTTTTCTTGGGAGCGATAATTTCCATTGTTCTTTTTTATTTATTCGCCTCTTTTTTTCAACTCACTCCGAAAACCAATTTATTTATTTTTTCCGTGATTTTCGCGCTTCTTGATCTCGGGTGGAGATTTAGTCTGGCAAAATTATACATCTCAAGCGGATGGAGAAACCGCATTTTGACTGTCGGGCAGTCGCCGATTATTAACGAAATAATCGGGCATCTCAAATCAAACCCTCAAATGGGATATGACATAGCCGGTCAAGTTTCCGATTTATCCGAAATAAAAAACCTCAGTCAAATTATTTCAGAAAAGCACGTCAATACTGTCATTATCCAGCCCAATTTCAAAAAAGACACCGAAATAGCCAAAGCCGCTTATAAGCTTCTCGCCGCAAAAATTTTAATAACAGATTCCGTCACTTTTTACGAAACCATATTCCAAAAACTCGCTTTTGAAGAATTGGAGGAAAGTTGGTTCGTGGAAAAAATAATTATTCTCCGTCCCGCCTACGAATTTTTAAAAAGAATGTTTGATATTTTCCTTTCTTTTATTTTGCTTATCGCGCTGTCTCCTGTAATAGCAATAATCGCTTTGCTGGTTAAAATTACTTCAAAAGGACCATCAATTTACAAACAAGAAAGAACTGGCTTAAATAATAAAACGTTTGTTCTTTATAAATTCCGCACAATGGTTACCGGACACAATGGTCCTTTATGGACCACCCAAAACGACAGTCGTCTCACTTCTATCGGAAAATTCCTGCGCTATAGTCACTTAGACGAAATTCCCCAGCTCTACAATATTTTAAAGGGAGATATTTCATTTATCGGCCCGCGAGCGGAAAGAACCGAATTGGCGGAACTTTACCGGCAATTGTCATATTACGATTTGCGACACATAATAAAACCCGGATTAACCGGTTGGGCGCAAGTCAATTACAAACCAAGCGCGTCGGTTGAGGAAGCGAAAGAAAAACTTAGATATGATATTTATTACATTAAAAACAGATCGCTCCCGATTGATTTTCTAATTCTCCTTAAAACCGTTAAATATTTATTCACTTCTTTGAAATAAAAATGTTAAAAAGATTAAAAGAACTGCTTTTCCAGAATCGTAGCGCTAAACAAACGATAATAAAAAACACTTTTTGGCTCAGTATAAGCCAGGTGGGTAGCCGCTTGATAAGAGCAGTTGTAATAATTTATGCCGCGCGCGTTTTAGGAGCTGCTAATTACGGACTTTTTTCTTATTTGCTCGGATTAGCCGGTTTCTTTACTATTTTTTCCGACATCGGAATCAATCAAACAGTTACCAAAGAAATTTCACAAAAACCCGATCGCGCTTCCGAATATTTTTCAACAGCTTTCTGGATAAAAATTCTACTGTTCTCTTTAACGACGGCAATAGTATTAATTATAGCGCCTCATTTTTCAAAAATTTCCGGCGTAGCTACGATGATGTACTTCGTGGTTATGATAATAGTATTTGACGGATTAAGGGAATTCTCCCAGTCAATTTACAGAGCAAAAGAAAAAATGGAATATGAGGCGTTCGCAAATCTTCTGACAAATTTTTCTATTACTGCTTTGGGTTTTATAGCCCTCTATTTCACCGCATCCTTAAAAGCGTTAACATTTTCTTACGCTATCAGTACTGGTATCGGCGCTTTGGCATCAATAATTATTATCAGAGGAGAATTTAAAAAAGTAGTTGGTTATTTTGAAAAAAAATTAGTAAAACCCCTTATAAATTCCGCATGGCCAATAGCTTTAACCGGAATAATTGGCGCTTTTATGCTTAACACAGATCTTATTATGCTTGGCTGGATGAGAACAGCCGAAGAAATTGGCTTCTACTCAGCCGGACAAAAAATTATCCAAACACTTTATTCCCTGCCGGCAATTTTTGCGGGCGCGACTTTTCCGCCTCTTTCACGTTTTGTGGGCCAGCAAAATAAAGAGAAAACAAAACAACTTATAGAAATAACTATGGCGATGGTGTTTATGATAGCCATACCAATGACGGTCGGAGGCGTTATTTTGGGCAAATCAATAATTTCTTTGATTTACGGCGCGGAATATCTGCCAGCCGTAATCTCTTTTCAAATCCTCGTAGGCACAATGATTATAATTTTCCCCGGAACATTGATGGGAAATGCCATTCTTGCATATAATAAACAAAAAAAATTGGCTGTTTATATGGCAATTGCCGCATTCGGCAACATAGCGCTTAACGCGTTTTTAATACCGGTTTACGGAATCGCCGGCTCGGCAATCGCAACTATTATATCCCAATTTATAAGCAACGCTCTTTCTTGGAAAATGATTAAAAAAATAAACGGTTTTGAAACTTTTATTCATATTAAAAAAATAATCTTAGCGACAATTATAATGGGAATTTCAAGTTTTGTTTTTGACAAATTTGGCGTAAATGTAATTATAAACATCGCCGTTTCAATCGGAATTTACGCAATCGCCTTATATTTACTGAAAGAAAAAATAATGGACGAAGTAAAATTACTAATAAGATTGGCGAAAATAAAAAGTCCTTAATTAAGGACTTTTTAAATTAAATTTAAACCTGCTCTAAATACCAGTTTATTGTCTTTTTTATACCTGATTCAAAATTAGTTTTTGCTTTAAATCCGAATTCTCTCTCTGCTCTGGAAATATCTAACATTCTTCTTGGCTGGCCGTCAGGTTTGGTTATATCCCAGTGAATTTCTCCCTTGTAATCCATAATTTTACAAATAAGTTCAACTAAATTTTTAATAGAGATTTCCATTCCAGATCCAAGATTCACCGGATCAGATTTGTCATATCTCTCAGTTGAAAGAACAATTCCTTCCGCCGCATCCTCTACATAAAGAAACTCTCTTGTCGCTTTCCCTGTGCCCCAGACTTCTATAAAATCTTTATTTTCTCTCTTCGCATCAGCTACTTTTTTAATTAAGGCCGGTATTACATGAGAGCTTTCAGAACTAAAATTGTCTCCGACACCGTAAAGATTGACGGGTAAAAGATAAATTGCGTTGAATCCGTATTGTTGCCGATATGCCTGAGCTTGAACCAACATCATTTTTTTTGCCAATCCATAGGGCGCGTTTGTTTCTTCGGGATAACCGTTCCACAAATCATTTTCCTTGAATGGAACCGGGGTGAATTTCGGATAAGCGCAAATAGTGCCTACGGCAACGAATTTTTTTACGCCTTCCTGCCGGGCTGCTTCCATCATCTGAACGCCCATTATTAAATTATCGTAAAATAATTCTCCCGGCCTTTCGCGATTAAATCCGATACCGCCGACTTTTGCGGCAAGATGAATAATAATATCCTGTCTTTTGGTGATTTTCCGACAATTTTCCCACTTCCGTAAATTAAAATTACCGGAACGCGGAACAAAAATATTCTCTTTTAATATTCCTTTTTCTAAAAGTTTTTTTACCACAAAACTTCCCAAAAAACCGGCTCCGCCGGTAACTAAAATTTTTTTGTTTTTTAAATCCATATCTATATCTCCTTTTTTAATAATTCTATGTCGGAATCCACCATTATTTTAACCAAGTCGTCAAATTTTGTTTTCGGCTCCCAGCCCAGTTTCTCCTTTGCTTTTCTCGTATCTGCAACCAGATTTTCCACCTCAGAGGGACGATAATAATAAGGATCTATTTCAACGTAATTTTCCCAATTCCCCAAACCGGTATGTTTAAAAGCCGCTTCTAAAAAATCTTTTACTGAATGAGTTTCTCCGGTTCCGATAACATAATTATTCGGCTCTTCTTGTTGCAACATCAGCCATGCCGCTTCCATATATTCCGGTGCGTATCCCCAATCGCGACAAGCGTCTAAATTCCCCATATATAATTTCTTATCCAACCCGGCTTTTATTCTTGCAATACCGCGAGTTATTTTCCGAGTAACAAAACTTTCACCTCTCCTCGGCGATTCATGGTTAAAAAGAATTCCATTGACCGCAAATATTTCATAAGCTTCTCTATAATTGACAACTAAATGATAGGCTAAAACTTTAGCGCAACCATATGGGCTACGCGGATGAAATGGCGTATTTTCATTTTGAGGAGGAGGTGCATTACCAAACATCTCGCTTGAAGATGCTTGATATATTTTCACCTGCTTCCCCGTATGCGCCTGATAATCTTTTATGATTTCAAGCAGGCGTAAGACCCCCACACCCGCCACTTCAATGGTATATTCAGGCAAATCAAACGAAACTCTGACGTGAGATTGAGCTGCAAGATTATAAACCTCGTCCGGCTGGACATTAAAAATTATTTTTCTCAATGCAATAGCATCCGTCATATCGCCGTAATGAAGAAAAAATTTTTTATTATTGACATGTGGATCTTGATAAAGATGGTTTATTCGTGAAGTGTTAAAAGTTGACGAACGCCGGATAATGCCGTGAATTTCATAACCTTTATCCAAAAGCAGTTCGGCTAAATAGCTTCCATCCTGTCCTGTTATTCCGGTTATTAATGCTTTTTTCATATTGTTTGAGTATTTCTTTTATATTTATCTTTAACTCTTATAATATCGTCTTCGCCCAGATAATTTCCATTTTGCACTTCAATAATTTCCAAAGGAATTATTTCTGAATTTTCCAAGCGGTGTATTACTCCTATTGGAATATCAATGCTTTGATGCTGATTCAGATAAATAATATTATCATTTAATGCAACTTTGGCAACTCCTTTTAAAACAACCCAGTGTTCAGAACGCTTATCATGTCTCTGTAAACTGGTTTTTTGTTTGGGGTTAACGACTATTTTTTTAACCTTAAAGCCATCGCCCTCTTCCACCACGGTGAACATTCCCCATGGCCGAAACATCGTCATATGTTGTGAATACTGGGGAATATTGTCTGATTTCATCTTTTTTAAAAGCTTCTTTACATTATGAGTCTTGTCTTTATGAGAAATCAAGACCGCGTCCTCAGTGTCAACAACCGCCAAATTATTCAGACCTATCGCCATTATCGCTCTTTTTTCCGATGTCCCATGAATAAGAGAATTTTTGCACTCCAACGCAAAAATTTTGCCCGTCAAAACGTTATTATCCGAATTTTTGGGCAAAAAATCGTGCAAGGTCTTCCAGGAACCAATATCTGTCCATTTAAAACTCGCGGGAACAACTCTGATTTTATTGGATTTTCCCAAAACTCCCTCATCTATGGAAACCGCTTGAAGCGAAGAATACAATTTCCGATTATCTGAATTTATCGCTTTATGGACTTTAGGCAAATGGTTTTTAATTTCATTAAGAACCGTTTTTGCTTTCCAAACAAAAATCCCGCTGTTCCAAAGATAATTTTCATCAATTAATTTTTTTGCCTTTTTAAAATCCGGCTTCTCAATAAATTTTTCAACAGCCAGAACGGTTTTCAATTTTTTATCCTTATTTTTTAAACTCGTTTTGATATAGCCGTAATCAATATTGGAATAATTCGGAGAAATCCCAAAAATAACAAGAAAACCGCGTCCCGCCTCCTTTACCGCGGCTTTGACGTTTTTAAAAAATTCCGCCTCCGATTTTATGATATGATCCGCGGGAGAAACCAAAATAACTGCCGCCTTGTCTTTTTCAAAAATTTTCTTTGAGGCCAAGGCCGCCGCGGGTCCCGTATTTTTTCTCGCCACTTCAATTATTATATTGCCGCGTTCAAGCCCGAGATGCCTAAGCTGCAAATAAACACCATCGGCAAAACTACCGCTGGTTATAATATATATATGTTCAGGAGAAATAATTTTTTTAAGCCGAGCAAAAGTTTGCTGGATTAAAGTCTTGTTTCCAAAAAGTTTCAGAAGTTGTTTTGGATAAAGTTCGCGGCTGATAGGCCACAACCGAGTTCCGGAACCGCCGGCTAAAATAACGCCGTATAAATTCTTCATAAATAGTTATTATTTATTTTAATCACAAATTTATAATTCTGTCAAAGTCAAAAGCGGCACATTATTTTCTCTTTATAAGCTGGGAAATTTTTGACAACGGTTTCAAAAAAATTGTCCAAAAACCCATTTTTAGTCCGTTAACTTTCCACGCGCGATAAGTTTCAATATTCGCCTTGATTATATTTTTTATGTTTTTAGCGCTTATTCCTCCAATTCTCATTTTTACCAAAACTTCTGAAATATATGCCGACGATATTTTAAACCTTTCTAAAAATCTCAGCATTATTTCAATATCAGCCGCAATCTTAAAATTCAAATTAAACAATCCATATTTGTCATATATCTCTTTTTTTACAAAAAATGTTGGGTGAGGAGGATACCCTCCCATTCTAAATTTTCTTTCGGTGTATTCCGACGACTTCCAAAATCTGACAATTTTATTAACATCTTTTCTGTCAACATAAACTAAATCACTCCACAAACAATCAATTTTTGTTTCTTCAAATTTTTTAACGACTTTTTCAATCACATTTTTATCTGCGTAGAAATCATCGGAATTCAAAATACCGACAATTTTCCCTGTTGCCAATTTCAACCCCTTGTTCATCGCGTCGTAAATTCCTTTGTCCGGCTCGGAAACAAATTTAGCGATTTTATTTCCATATTTTTCAATAATTTCTTTTGTGCCGTCGATTGAGCCGCCATCAATAACGATATATTCAATGTTTTGATAGGTCTGGCTCAAAACGCTTTTAATAGCGCCTTCAATGAAATTCTTATTATTAAAAACAACTGTAATTATTGAAACTGACGGCTGATTTTCTTTTTCGTAATTTCGTAATTTTGTATTCATTTTGTATTTCGTAGCACTATATAATTTCCCAAAACCAAAACATCCATATCAGTTCTCAAAAAACAATTTATCGCTTCCTCCGGTTTATTAACTATTGGTTCATTTTCGTTAAAAGAAGTGTTTATTAAAATCGGAACACCGGTCAAGCGCCCGAATTCTTTTATTAAATCGTAATATAAGGGATTATTTTCACGACTTACAGTCTGTAACCTTCCTGTTCCGTCCGCATGAACGACGGCTGGAATTATTTTCCTTTTTTCCGGCTTGATTGAAAAAACCTTTTCCATAAAAGGCACTGGCTTATTTTCCGTAAAATAATTTAAAACTTCCTCTTCTAAAATCGCCGGAGCGAACGGCCTGAACGATTCTCTTTTTTTGATTTTAAGATTTAAAATATCCTTTATCTTGGGATCGCAAGGATTTGCCAATATGCTTCTGTTGCCCAAAGCCCTGGGCCCCCATTCGGTTCTGCCCTGAAACCAGCCGACCACCTTGCTGTCCGCCAAAAACTTGGCCGCTTTTTCAATTAATTTTTTGTCATCAAGATGTTCAATCAAAAAATTGCCCCTGTTTTTGAGATTTGAGATTTGAGATTTGAGATTTTCTTCGGAATATTCCGGCCCCCAAAACGACGAACTCATCACAAATTCGCGCGGATTATACAGAATCTGATTGTAAAGATAATAAGCCGCGCCAACCGCGGTACCTGCGTCAGAACCGGCAGGCGGAATATAGATATCTTTAAACTTGGAATTTCTGAAAATTTTCCCGTTCGCTAAGCTATTTTGGGCAGTGCCGCCTGCAAAACACAGATTATCACAACCGGTCTTTTCATAAAGATTATCTAAAATATAAAAAAACACCTCCTCATAAAGCGCCTGAACTGAAGCGGCGATATTTTCGTGCCGATGCGTCAATGACTCTTCTTTTCCCCTTGCCGGGCCAAGCAATTCAATTAATTTATCGGAGTATAATTTGCCAAGTATTGGCTCTCCTCCTTGCCAAGCCATTTTTACTCCTTTTTTTTGATGGATAAAATAATCAAGGGTTAGTTTAAACCCGCCATTATGCTTAAATTTTATCATTTTTCTCATATTTTCAAGATAAATCGGCTTGCCGAAAGCCGAAAGTCCCATTACTTTATATTCGTCGCCGTATTTCCAAAAACCCAAGTATTGGGTAATTGCCGTGTAAAGAAAACCGAGCGAATGCGGATATTTGACCTGACCAAAAACCTTTATTTTATTGCCTTTGCCAATTCCCCACATAGTTGAAATAAAATCACCCATTCCGTCAATTGACAAAACTGCGGCCCGCTCATACGGGGAAACAAAAAAAGCGCTCGCCAAATGAGAGCGATGATGTTCAATGTTATATATTTTATTCTTAAGCTTTTGCCCGTTGGCGTTGAAAGCCGCTGCCAATTCTTTGTAAAATCCCCTGATTTTCCTGCGATTATTAAGGCGGTCAATGACCGAAGTTATTTTCGGCAGTCTTAAAAGTGTAAAAATAATTTTGTTTAATAAATGCGCCTTTGGGTCACGGGAAACGGCGATGTAATCAACATCGCCAAATTTGATGCCAGCAAAATCCAGGCAAAATTGGGTTGCTTTTATTGGTAAACCCGCCCAATGTTTTATTCTCCTAATTCTTTCTTCCTCTAGCGCGACAACAAGTTTTCCATCCTTAATCAAACAAGCTGATGAATCGCCATGATAAGCATTAATCCCTAAAATATACATAAACTTTTGATTAAAAATTTTTTACAAGGTAAATATAATATTTAAAAAATTTGGCATTTTAAATAATATTAATTATATTAAATTTTAGTATCTTTTATAAAAAAAATCTATCAGTTTGGGAGGACACATTATACACACAGTAATATTAAACGATAGTATAGAAATTAACACAAGTCTTATCCAAATAAAAATCAAAACAAAAGGGTATGTAAGCGGAGTAGCAGGAGGAAGTTTTATAGATAAAAAAAACCGGAGCGAAAGATTTAGGATATGGTCTTGATACTGTTGGTGATCAACAAATAATATTTGAATGATTTTAGGGAATTTTCGACGAGAATCCCATAATTTTTTATAAATTTACGCCTTTTTATTAATTCTTAACTTTTCATATATCTTTGCGTCCACTAAAAATCTATACCAAAATCCTTGTAAAAAATGAAATATCAACCCCTCTTTGCCGTCAAGAAAACCAAAGCGGAAAAAATAACGATAAATAAAATAAGCGACAACACGACAGAATAACGGCAACTTATAATATTTTTTTTTCATGCCTCGGCCATAATTTCCTAATAACGCCTCCCGCGCTTCACGCAAAGCGTAATTATTATGTTTCTCAATCCACCAAGTTAAATCTTTTTTATTATCATCAATAAAATCATTTTCAAATTTTCCCGCCCTGCCCTCAAATAAAACAATATGCTCGTCCATTTCCCTTTGCTCCGAACGCGCCTTTCCGCGCCTGAATAACCGCAAAATCCATGTCGGATAATAACCGCCATGTTTTATCCATTTTCCCATAAAATAAACTCTCCGATTTAAATAAAATCCAACCACATCATTTGGTATGTTTTTTATCTTTTTAATTATTTCATTTTTTAATTCTTCAGTCAGATATTCATCCGCATCCAACCGCAAAATCCATTCATTTTTAATCGGTAAATTATCAAGCGCCCAGTTAAATTGGTCCGCTTGATTTTTAAAAGAGTGTTGAATGAATTTAACGCCATAGCGATTTGCAATTTGTTTCGTGCCGTCCGTACTGTAAGAATCAACAATAAAAATTTCATCGCATAAATCGTTTATATTTTTCAAACAATTATCTATATTTAATTCCTCGTTATAAGTTAAAATAATTGCGCTAATTGGAAATTTCATACAATTAAATTTTGAAATAAATTTTTGCTTTTTCATATTTTTCCGGCGTTCCAATGTCAATTAATTCTCCCTCGCCAATAAACCCATGGCATTTGTTATTTAAAATTTTAGGAAATAAATCATATTCAAGAGAAAAAACGTCATTACTTGGCATCAAATTAAAAATTTCTTTGGACATAAAATACATTCCCGCATTTACCAAGTCATTTTCATTAACGCTTTTTTCATTAAAACTAATTATTCTACCATTGTCATCTAATTTTACGCTTCCATAATCGGAAACATCCGAAATTCTGGCGATTACCGCTGAAACCAGCGCTTTATTGGATAAGTAATTCGCAAAAAATCGGTTAAAATCAATCGGAAAATAAGTATCTCCGTTCACAACTAAAAAGTGGTGGTTTTTAATCAAATCTTTTACTTTCTTTACCGCGCCTCCGGTTCCAAGCATAGTTTCCTCTTCTGAAAAACTAATTTCTACCTGATTATTATTAAATACGTTCTGAATATAATCTTTTATCTGCTCCTTTAAATACCCAACACTCAATATAATTTTTTTAAAGTCGTTTAAAACAAGCTGGTTAATAAGAATTTCCAAAAACGGCTTTCCGTTTATATCGGCAAGTACTTTTGGCTTATTACCAATCACAGGCTTTATTCTTGTCCCTTGACCACCGCATAAAATTACAACATCAATATCGTTAAAATGCCTGTTTTGCCGTTGCTTGTTCATAAATTATTTATAAAACTTTTATTCCTTTTTGGCAAGAAATACCTCAACATTACGTTGGAATATTTTTTTAATCTACCATTTCCGCCATGTATTCGCCAATGGCAAACGCGGCGGTAAATCCGGGCGATTCAATTCCTATCAGATTAATGAGTGTTGGATTTCCCGCTTCTTTCCTGATAATAAAATCTTCCTCGCCGAATTTTTGCTCTCAATCCGCTGTACGCTCATTTTAAATCATCGGTCTCCAAATCAGGCAGAAACTTTTTGGCTTCCTTAAGAAATTCATCTTTGAGCGTTTGGACTGAAAAATCATCCTCTTTTTTTGCCCAGGAAGAAACATTCGGCCCGATATCAATCTTTGTCATTATCTCCTCATATTATTTTTTTATTAAAGAATCCGAATGATTACATAAGACCTAAATAATTAAATCAGCTTGAGTTACTGTCATGAAAATTTCCGTGCGGAGCATAATAAATCACCTGGCTCCCGGAATTTTCAAATTTAAACGGAACATAAAGAAGATTTTTTAACCTGTCTTTAACTTTCTGCTGATTTTCCGGTCTCACAAAAAATAATATAAATCCTCCGCTTCCGGCCCCCAATAATTTACCGCCGGTGGCTCCGGCTTTCAATCCGGCTTCATAAATTTCATCTATTGAAGAATTGGTTATTTGGGAAGTAAGGCCTCTTTTTATTTTCCAGTTTTCATCCAGAAGTTTGCCGAACTCGTCAAGATTTTTACCGCTGTTAAGTATGCCTATCGCTTTTTCCACCATCTCATGCATGGCTTTTAATTCCGAAAATTTTTTAGGAGTGTTTTTAATCTGTTCCGCCGCAATATCCGAAGCATTTCTTGAAAAACCGGTAAAAAACATCATCAAATGATTCTGAAGATCATTTAATCTGTCATGTTTTAAAACAATGGGTAAAACATTTATTTTATGTGGAGCGCCGAATTCAATTTTATTGAACCCACCGAAAGCCGCGACTGTCTGGTCCTGTGAGCCAACGTTTTCTTTTATTCTTTCCTGTTCAACATGAATGGCATCAAGCGCCAACTGCCTTTTAGTCACCATTTTTCCGTTCAAAGCATACAAGGCATTAAGAAGACCGACGGTAAAGGCCGAACTTGAACCAAGACCCGAGCGCGCCGGCAAATCGGCATCGTGATGTATTTCAATGCCTTTATCAAAATTAAGATGCTTCAAACATTCTTTTGCCGATGGATGCTGAATTTCATCATGATGTTTGACGCTTTCTATTTTTGACCAAACAACCCTGATCTTATGCTCAAAAAACGGCGGCAAATGTCTGCAAGTAATATAACAATATTTATCAATTGACGCGGAAAGCACCGCTCCGCCGTTCTTTTTATACCAAACAGGATAATCAGTTCCCCCTCCGAAAAAAGAAATTCTAAAAGGTGTTCGCGTAATAACCATAAATTAAGGTTTGGAAATTTAATCTTCAATTATGAATAATAATTTATACTAACACAGAATATTTAAAATAAAAGAGGATTCCGCAAACTTCGCGAAATCCTCCGTAATTCATCCCAATATTTTCCTTTTTAGTGGAAAACTGGATGTCATTAACCTGATATGTTCCACGGCCTTTTTTCCAAATTTTTCGCTTATCATTTTCAGATAACGACGTTCTGTAAAATAGACCTGAAACGCGTTGTCCCTAAAACGCAGAACATCTGCCGCCGACAAATTTTCTGTCGGAAGCGGTAAACATTCGTAAGAGTATTGGGAATAACCTATCCATCCCGGACCGTCAGGGTCGTCTGGTAAAGGTAATTCTTTTTTCTTTGCGATGTTATACAGTTTTGAGCCCGGATAAGCCATCGCGCAATAAAAGTTCGCCCATTCAGCGTTAATTTCTAAAGCAAGATTAAATGTTTCTTGCATCGTTTCCAAGGTGTCGTCAGGCAAACCGAAAATATAATTTGCCCCGACGTAAATTCCAGCATTCTGGATTTTCCTTGCCACATTAATTACGTCTTCATTGCTGAATTTCTTTTTGGCGCCGTCTCTGACATGTTTGCTGCCGGATTCAATGCCTAAAGCCAGCCATCTGATTCCGGCTCGCCTCATTTTATCCAGCAGACGCTCTTTTGCCGTATCAACTCTGGCATAAGCCCAGATGTTCAAATCATAACCGCGCTGGATTATCAAATCGCAAATCCCGTTCACGTGTTCCTCGTTTAAAACAAACAACTCATCAACAAACTTTATATTTCTGACATTATATTTATTGACAAGAATGTCTATTTCGTAAATCACATGTTCCGGAGAAAACATCCGATAAGACGATTTTCCAAACGGAGCGTTGATACAACAAAAAACGCAAGAAAATGGGCAACCAAAAGAGGTATGTATCGCCGCGTAAGGCGAACGATTTTCAATATTATCAAAGCAATGCCAGTTATGAGTCCGATACTTTTCCATTGGCAATAAATCCCACGCAATTCCGTGAAGAAATTCGGAGTTAAGATTGGTAATAAGCGCCGCCGAAAGTTTTGATCTTTTCGGCATTCTATTTTGCCAATACCATAAATTACTTACCTTACTAAAATCGTCAGTCCCGGACTTTAACATCTGCAATGTTTCATAGATTGTCACAAGTCCCTCACCATCGCACACAAAATCAATTGGTTCTTCCATAAGAGTTCGTTTAGGCAATGCCGCGGGATGAGTTCCAGTCATTAGTATTTTGGCATCGGGCATCTTTTCTTTGATGGCTTCACAAGCTGATCTTGCCGCCAGCATATTTTGAGTGGACGCCGAAGGCTGATGCCCATAAACCATCATTACAACAAGAATTGGATTATAAGCAAAAACTATTTCTGCCGCCGCATTACAGGATAAATCGCCCAATGCGGGCATATCAATAACACCGACAGAACAACCTTTAATCATTTTTAAATAATTGGCAAATAATCCAGTTTGAGCCGGCGATTCAATCGCCGCAAAATCATTTCCAAGACCCTGAAACACTTTTTTATGGTTTCCGGGAACAACAAATAATACATCGGTCTGTTTCATTTAATCCTCCATTTCGTATTTTATTGGATTAAGAACTGCTCATATATTGTTAATTAATTTGACTTTTGTCAATAAAAAAGCTCCTTACGGAAAATTCTATAAGGAGCTTATAATAAAAACAAATCAATCAAACGTTCGCAAACTGCGTTCTCTTGATAACCTGATATCCCTTTATCAGTTCCGCAATTCCATCCTGGAGCGAAACCAACGTTTTAAAACCGGTTCCTTCTATCTTTTCATTGCTGACAATGTAATCCCGTCTGTCCGGATCCTTGCCGATCTCGGCTTCAACAAAATAAAACTCAGGTAGTTGTTTTTTAATTTTTTCGCACAACTCCATCTTGCTGAGATTTGCATCACTCAAACCGACATTATACGCCTCATTTTTCATTGCATCAAAATTTTCCATCGCGTGCAGGAAAGCCCGGGCAACGTCTCTTACGTGAATGTAATTCCGCTTGAAATGCGATTCAAAAAGAACAACGAAACGGTCGTATACTGCCCGATATACAAAATCATTTACCAGAAGATCCAAACGCATACGCGGACTGATTCCAAATACAGTAGCCAGTCTTAAAGTAATTCCGTTTCCCGCTCTCAAAATGTCTTTTTCCGCCTCAACCTTGAGTTTTCCATAAAACGAGATGGGATTAAGCGGCGTTTTTTCGTCGCAATATTTTTCTTTTTCGCCTATACCGTAACCGCTGTTGGTATTCGGATAAATTATCTTCTGGTCTTCTTCGCGAAGTTCAAGAATCATCTTAATCGCGTCCAGATTAGTGCTTTTAGACGCTTCCGGATCTTTTTTACATGCAGGCGCTCCCACAATACAAGCCAAAGGAATTATAAAATCGACTCCTTTAAGATGTTTGGAAATTAATTTTTTATCTCTTGCATCTCCGCGAATCACTATTAATTCCTTGTAACAGCAAACATCCAGAAGAGATGTCTGATTAAAAAGAAAATTATCAATAGCAACAACTGTATAACCCTTGATTAAAAGCTCCGGCACCAACACTGAACCCAAATATCCTGCCGCTCCTGTTATTAAAATTTTAAACATATCAACCTCCCTATATTAAATTTTAATATCACTTAAAAGTGATTTTATACTGTTAAATATTTAACAAGAAATAAACTTATAGTCAAACTTATAAAAATTTATTAACATTGCAACAAAAAATCCCCGCGGCCTTTTCAGGCGCGGGGATGCAATTTACTTCACACTATCTAATATCACTTCCGAAATAAATCTGATATCTTTCGGTTTAAGCGACGGATTTTGAGGAAGAAACAAACCAGTATGATGAATTCTGTCCGCCATCGGCGCGGAAAATTTTCCATACCGTTCATACCAAAACGGGTGAAGTCCGAGATTGCCTGCGGAAAAAATACGCGTTTCAATACCATTCTTTTCTAGAGCTTTTATGATTTTTTTTCGTTCATCTCCATTATTTGCCAGCATTCCAAAATGAATACTGCAAACAATTGAATCCGCGTCATACTTCTGGGAATAAAATTTATTATCCAAAAGATCTTTGTAAAAACAATGGTTTTCCCATCTCCGTGAAACCAGCCATTCCATTTTATCAATTTGTCTTATTCCCAAAAAAGCGTTTAAGTCGGTCGAACGGAGATTAAAACCAAGCTCATAAAAGACAAACGGGGAGTGAAAATCATCTATGTTATGTTTTTGAACAAGCTGATTATGGGTTTCTTGATCTAAATCCTTACTCCACCCGTGGCTCCTAATCATAAGTAGAACATCATAAAATTCCTTATTGTTAGTGGAAACCAATCCACCTTCAATAGTTGAAATCTGATGTCCAAAATACAACGAGGCACTACTCATATCCCCGAAAGATCCGACTTTCTTTCCGTGGTACGAAGAACCCATTGCGGCACAAGCATCCTCAAGTAGAATAAAACCGTACTTTTCCTTAAGCTTCATGATTTCATCCATCTTGTGAGGAACTCCCAAAACTTGGACCAATATAACCGTTGAAGGATCGTGTTTTTTAAGAAGCTCCTGGAGATGGTTCAAATCCAGACTGAAAGTATCGGGATCCGCCTCGCACATTATCGGTTCAAAACCGAATTGGATTGCCGGCGCGATTGTCGTCACCCAGCCGACACTCGGAACGATAACCTTTTTATTTCTAAGAACTCCGGAAGTCAGCAAAGTATAATACATCAACAAATTTGCCGATGAACCAGAATTACAAAAAACCGAATACTTCATTCCAATCCAATTGCTCCATTTTTCTTCAAATTCCGGAGTTAGCTTTCCTTTAGTCAGACGCGGGCAAGTCCCTAACCACCGGATTAACGCGTCAATATCCCGCTTATCAATCGTATCTTCCGCAAGATAATATCTGATATCCATATTATTGTCCTCTCCTTTTTCAATTTTTGCCGCAAAAGCGGTTTTTGTACTAACAAATATTTAACAGAAAATGATTTGGTCGTCAATCTAACCAATAAAAAAGCCCCGACAAAATGCCGGGGCCTGCTACAACTCTAAATTGTTACCAATTATTTTCCCAAATAATTTCTTTAATATTTTCCTCATCCAACCCGTTAAGCTTATGTAGATAATCCCTGTTTCCAAGCTCAAAAATATGCTTATCACTGATACCCAGATTGTCAAAACCGATATTTGGCCGGTTATCCCGGATGACTTTTGACACCAGACAATCCAACCCGCCGTTATTTATGAATGTTTCCTCGACGGTGATGATATGCCGGTAATTTTTAATGGCTTCAAACAGCAATTTTTCATTCAGCGGTTTGAGTATAAAAACGTCTATGACGCCTACATTTTGAAATTCGCTTGCAACTTTCAGCGCCTTATGCGTCATGTATCCGGTGGAAATAATACAAACTTTATCGCCATTCAACAGTTTATAAAAACCGTTTTCCAAAACAATGTTGTCTGTGTCTTTGTAAATTAAAGGCAATGTTTTCCCATCAAACCGCAAATACTTGGGTCCGCTTTTATGAATTGTATAACCGGCAAAATCAGCGGCTAATTTCCAATCACTTGGAGAAAATACCGTCATATTCGGCATAAGCCTCATAATCGCGATATCCTCAAAACAATGATGGGTCGGCCCGGAAACAACATAACTCATCCCCGCTCCAACACCGATAAGATTTACGTTAACAGGCCTTACTTGTGAAGCAATGGATAAATTTTGCCTTATCTGCTCATAAGCCCTCATGGTAAGAAAAGGGGCGATCGCATAGGCGTAAACGACGCATCCTTCCAAAGCAAGTCCTGCCGCGACATTTATCAAATTTTGTTCGGCAATTCCGACATTTATGAATCTGTCGCTGAAATCTTCCTTCAGCTTGTCCAAAGCCGGAGCACCGCAATCGGCTGTTACGAAAAAAATGTTTTTATTTTCATCCATTCTTTCGCAGACAGCTTCTATAAAAGAGTCTCTCATTGTCCTTGGTTTTATATTCATTTCAATTCCTCCATTGCTCTGGCAATCTCCTCTTTATTTAAAGATTTTACATGGCACAAAACATCATTTTCAAGTTGAGAAACGCCCTTACCTTTGACGGTATTTGCTATCAACACCTTAGGATAATCACTATTATCCGCCTTTAAATCCTTTAAAGAATTTGCCAATTTATCAATATTATGACCATCCACAACAACAGCTTTCCATCCAAACGCCTGAAATTTTTTTTCCAATGGGTCTAAATTGATAATGTTTTTGCAATAATCAAGCATGGAAATCTTATTATTATCAATGATCAAAACTAGATTTCCAAGCTTATGCTGAAAAGCAAACATTACAGCTTCCCAAACCGCGCCTTCAAACAACTCTCCGTCACCCATCAAAACAAAAACTTTTAGACCCTTTGACTTTAAAACAATAGCTGATCCGCAAGCGACTCCAAGACCATGACCCAAAGCTCCGTTAACGGTTTCAAACCCTGAAATTTGTGTATCTGGAATTCCTCCCAAAAAAGATCCCTTTTGGCAAACTCTTGTTAGTTCGCTTTTTTCAAAAAAACCGAAGTCCGCCAATATCGGATACAAAGAAATTGCCCCATGGGCTTTGCTGATTATAAAACGATCCCTGCCCAACCATTTCGGCTTTTTTGGATTAAAATTCAAAATTTTTCCGTAATACAAAGACACGAAAATCTCAACATCAGACAGCGACGAAGCCAGTCTTGTTTCAGGAGCAATGCCATGAATTTTTATTGTTTCTCTTCTTACCCACAATGCTTTTTTCGTTAAAAAATCCAATATTTCAGGCTTCATAAGTCCTCCTTATTCATTTTTATTCGCTTAATATAGCAATTTGTACTGACTAATATTTAATAGAAAACAACAATCCTGTCAAATTATTAACATATAAAAAACCCGGGATTAGAATCGTCCCGGGATTAAAATTAACTTATTGAATAGACTTCTTATTATCATCTCTTCGCACAATTTACAACAAACCATTCATACATTCTTTTGATACCATCGTCAATGTCAACTTTATGCTTCCATCCGACATTTTTAATCATACTTGAATCCAATAATTTCTTCATAACACCATCAAGTTTTGAAATATCCCATATTATTTTTCCGTTAAATCCGGTGGCATTTTTTACCTTTTCAGCCAGCTCTTTTATTTCAAAATCTTCGCCACTTCCGATATTTACCAAATCAACGTTGAAATTTCCGCTCATCAAAAAAACACAGGCATCAGCCAGATCGTCGGAATATAAAAATTCCCTTCTTGGTTTCCCGCTCCCCCATAAAATAACCTCACTTTGATTTTTTATCTTTGCTTCGTGAAATTTTCTTATTAACGAGGAAAGGACATGGGAATTTTCCAGATCAAAATGATCGTTCGGACCATAAAGAGTCGCTGGAATTACCGAAATAAACTTTGTTCCATATTGTTTGTTATACGCCCTACACATTTCGATACCGGCTATTTTTGCCACTGAATATGCCTGATTAGTGATCTCAATTTCCCCGGTCATCAAATAATCCTCTTTCATTGGTTGGGGTGAATCTTTGGGATACACGCACGAAGCGCCAACAAACAAAAGTTTTTTGACGCCACTCAAATAAGCGTTATGAATAACGTTATTTTGAGTAACTAAATTTTCATAAATAAATTCAGCCGGATATTTAATATTCGCCTGAATGCTGCCGCTTTTATAACTCGGTAAAAAAACATGATTCGGTTTTTCTTTCTGAAAAAATTCTGCTACTGATTTATCATCCAATAAATCCAAATCTTCCTTTGCTTTTATCAAAAGATTCCCAAAATCTTTACCTCTCAACGCCTTCTCCAGCGCAAAACCCAATAATCCCGCATGATTGGCAATATAAATTTTATCATTTCTGTCTAACATGGTTTTCTGCTCCTTTCATTCTTATTTTATTTTATTCGCCTTATAAAACGATCTTTGTACTACCTAATATCTAACATAAAAGACGGGTTTGTCAAACGATTTCTGTTTGCGGTTAATCTTGTTTCGGTTATAATTATTGGATGAATATCTTTAAAAAAACACTTAATGCGCTCAAAAATGATTTGTTTCTTTCCGGATTTCTGGTTTTTGTCTGCGCTTATGTAATTCTTCTTCTCATAAGCCCACAACTGGCTCCGACCGATGATTTTATTTTTCTCCGCACTCTTCAATCAGGCAAACCGATTCTTTATTATTCTTCTGATTTTCCTTATTATGACGCAGCCACAATGGGACGATTTACCCCGCTTGCCGCAATGGAATACAATTTATTCGGAATTTTTTCCAAATCACCCGATCCTTTTTGGTACTATTTCTATCATGCAATTCAACTTGTTATTCTTTCAATACTGATTGTAAAAATACTTTCCTTATTTACAAAAAATAAATTACTTATATATAGTGCTTCTGTTTTGCTTTTCTTAACCCCAGGTTTTGCAATCTCCTGGTTTAGAATGCAGATGAACGAAAGAAATGTTATCTTTTTTTTGACGATTTTTTTATTTTTCTATCTCAACTATATAAAAAATAAAAAAATAACTTTTATTCTTTTAAGTCTTATTTTTGTCAATCTTGCAATTTATTACAAAGAAACTGCCTTTATTGCCATTGGCGCTTTCGCTTTTTTCCATCTGATTTTTTCAATCAAAGCCGCTGATTTGAAGTTAAAAATCTTTGATGGACTTCTGCTGTTAAGTTCCTTAATTTATCTCATTTTTTATTATTTTTACACCTACATTAACCGCGGTGCAAATATTTACGGGAACACTTCGTTTGATTGGATAGTTTCTGTAAAAAACATTTTAAACTACGCGCTTTTTTCCGATCCTCTTCTTATCTTGGTATTGCTGCCACTGGCTTTATGGAGATTATTTAAAATAATTTTCAAAAAAGAAAGGGTGGAACCCGTCATGGATTCCCTGCTAATATCGGCTTTTTTTTATGTTGCGGCCTTTTTCGCCCTGAATATGTACGGTCCCTACTACTTGTTGCCGGCTTATGTTTTAACCCTACCTGTGTTGATTTATTTTTTTAATCAGTATCAACTAAGCATAAATTTTTGGAAATTTTTTGGAGGAATAACCGCCTTATTATTTATCATCAACGTCATTCCCTCAGGACTTCATTACTTGACTTATTACAAATACCTGCCAATCAACTTCAACAACAGTATCGATTTTATAATCAGGGATATAAATTCAAAAAACTCTTCAAAGCAAGCCAATATTTTTATGGGCGGAGTTGACCGCGGCACGGGAAGAGGGACTTATTTTGTCCTGGCGGAATTTCTACGATTCAAAGGACTCTCAGATAATCAATTTGACCTTAAATCAAATGTTAGAACCGAAACACCGCTTCCTCTTATTTCAAAAATCACAGTCCCTTTTACCGTTTTTAAAAATGACAATATTGACGAAATAAAATCCGGAGACTATCTGGTTATTTTACCGCAAA
The DNA here is from genome assembly GCA_030017615.1 of Patescibacteria group bacterium. GTDB lineage: Bacteria > Patescibacteriota > Minisyncoccia > UBA6257 > UBA9933 > JASEIG01. The sequence continues at coordinate 45,939 of JASEIG010000001.1, read as the reverse complement.
GCACAAAAGTTAACGTAACAGACGAATATCTTAATTTATTAAATCAAAATTACACGCTAATTTTCCAAACAAAAAGCACATTTGCATTCCCGCAATTCAATTTAAAAACATTGGCAAAATATCTGATATCAAAAAATGTTAAAGAAAACAAAGTGATAGTGAATGAAAACTTGATGGAGTGGCCGGATTATTATGTATTTGTCCGAAAATAAACACAACACCTTTTTTAATCGCGATAATGTTTCTGAATAAGAATAACCATAGCTATGCCAAATGGCAGTGAAATTTTTCGGATTAATTTCGCTCCTATAAAAAGAATGTTTTTAAAAATTGTGTTAAGTGAGTAAAATTAAATCAAATTTTCTATTAATTTTCTCTGGAGATTTCCACTTTATAATATTAATTTATCCTCCAAATTTTTCCTTAAGCTCGGAAATCGCCTCATCGTTTAATTCTAAAGCGGTAACATTTCCATATTTTTAAGCATTAGGATATTTGTCCCATAACCGCAACCAACATCCGCTATTAATAACTCTGTCTGAAAAATCAATCTGATTTTTTATAACCGCTTCAATTATTTTGTTTCGTCCTAACCACCACCAATGGTCATCCTCAATCTCACTCATTAATTTGTATTCTGAATTTTTCATAATAAATCAACTCTTAAAAAATTCCTTAATAATAATAGAAATCATTTTCAAGCCCCCTTTAAATTTACCCCAAATGCCCGGGTGCGCCCGACTGTCTTCTTTGTCAACTCTCGGCGGTTCGTCTCCGGGAATTTCGGCGATTTTCAACCTTTGCTTGGCGGCTCTAATAGACAAAAGCACTTCAAAAATTTCATTTTTATCATTATCTAATTTCAATGAGGTGATCAATTCTTTTCTAAAAGCGCGGTACATACCCAAAGCATCAGTATAATGTCCGCCAAAAAGAAGATTAATTATTTTAGTAAACATAAAGTTGCCTAAGCCCGTCATCCAAGTGTCATCATCGCTTTTTGCATCGTCTTTATAACGAGAAGCGATAACTATATCATAACCTTCTTTTATTTTATCGACTAAAGCAGGTATCAACTCCGGGACCGAATTGCCATCCGGACTAAACGAGATTATAATGTCACCAGTTGCCGTTTCAAACCCCTGCCACCAGGCAGACAAAAGTCCGGGTTCTTTTTGAGTTGCTACTCTATAGCCACTTTGTTCCAACCACTCTTTGGTCCCATCAGTCGAATTTCCATCAATAATTAAAATTTCATTAACCCATTCTTTTTTTATTCTGGGCATAATCATTTTAATTCCCTGTATTTCATTAAAGGTTGGAATAAATAAAGTAATTTTCATTTGTTTTTTGTGTTGTTATTTTTAATGCTTTCTTCAGCAATTTTTTTATATATTGGACGAATTTTTTCATTGCTACTCCAGGAAATATAGGTATGAAGTCCATTCTTTTTGCATTCATTGCAAAAAGGGTGATTTTTTAATCTGCTCTCAATAATTTCCCATGGCATATCCAGATAAGATCCCAAAGAAAACAGGCTTGAATCATAAACGCCGCAACATAATTGGACTTGTCCCCGCCAATCAATCGTGAGCAATGTTGACGGAAAAAGGCACGGCTCATCCTTAAAAGCTTTAGCTACTTCAACAGCCTTCTTAATATCTAAAGCCAGATTTGTTTCTATAAATTTAACATCTTCCTCGGGAGCATTGCCATCAATATATCTTTTAACCCCTTCAATTGGCATAAAATACGCCCAATCCGCTCCAAAACCAAATCCTAAAGATTTTGCAAAATCTTCCATTAATTTTACCTCGTCCAAATTATGTTTATATTTATGGTAATACACATTCACGCTTGTGGACACATTTGCTTCTCGCAAAGCCATGCTTAATTTGCGCATATTTTCTTTGATAATTTCAATATCGCCTCCCTTATGAGCAATTTCATAAACTTTTTGTGTAAAACCGGAAAGCGATATGGTAATTCCGCCTGGATTTGTTTCCGCAAATTCTTTAAGATTAACGGGGAGCAAATTGAGATTACTACTTAATCGCGATTTAAAACCACGTTTATGAATAGCTTTTATAAATTCAATTATTTGAGGATGAAGAAATTGATCAGTCCAATTATAAATTGCCACTGTTGTCCCTGGATGCTCAAGCGCAACTTTGTCTAACATCTTATTAAATATACCCAAATTCATCATCCCGACTGGGTTTCTTTTTTCAACGTTTCCATTAGGACAAGATGGACACTTTAAATTGCACGTTCCTACAATGTCTATAATTACTGTTCGCGAAATATATTTTCCCCTTAAAAAATTTTTAACATGTTTCGGAACAAGCTCCTTAAAACGATTTGGAACTACCGAAGATATTTTTTTAAAAAATTTTTTTGAAAATATGAGCATTTGATAATAATAATGTTTAATGATAAAATAGATTTTATTTGTTCAATCAATTATAGTTTAATACAATGAAAATTGTCCACCAAAAAGAAAAATGTGTCGGATGCGGAGCTTGCGCCTCGATATGCCCGGATTTTTTTGAGATTAACCTCGAAGATAATTTAGCACAACTTAAAAATTCCAAAAAAAATATCAACGACTTTGAACTTGAAGTTGAAAACACTGGTTGTGTCAAAAATGCGGCATTGATGTGCCCAGTAAAAGCAATTAAAATTGAGGATTAATAAAACGATTCCACTCTGATATAATCTTCTTTAATTTGGTTTTCTTTAAGCTCTTTCCATAAATCGGTGACAAAACCGATTGAACCGCAAATAAAATAATGCTTATTGTTTAAATTTTTCAAATGTTTTTTAAGCATTTTAACGTCAATTCTCTTAAATTCGTTTTTTACATTCATTGATATTGTCACGCACTTTTTGTCAGACGGTAAAATAGGTTCCCGCGTGAAAGCATTGATTATTTTCAATCTTTCCCAACTTTTCGCCAAGTCGCTCAATTCTTTTAAGAAAACGGCGTCTTTTTTTGTTTTATTACCATAAAAAAGAAAAAGATTTTTATCGGCTTTTTTGCTAAAATAATCTTTTATCACGCTGTAAAAGGGGGTAATGCCGATACCGCCCGCTAAAAAAACAATATTTTTCATTTGATTTTCCGGACAAAAATATCCTTGTGGTTCGGTTATTTTCACCCTTTCTCCTATTTTCAAATCATGCAAAGCGCCCGAAAATTTCCCGATTTTTTTAACGGTAATGCTTAAAAATTTATCGCTTGGAATGCTTGAAATAGAATACGGCTTGCCTTGTCCGCCGCAACGATTATCTAAAAAATAAACATTCACGAATTGTCCGGCTATAAAAGGTAAATTTTTTCCTTTAACCGGCATAAATTTAAAAGTCGCTATATCATCAGCTTCATTTATTCTATTTCTAAGAACGAATAATTTATTTTTTTGCGGATCCATTTTTTTTAAGATAATCGTTGATTGATTCTCTTAAAGCGATATGCCCCAAAACAGAACAATGAAATTTCCTGTCAGGCAAGCCGCCAAGCCGTTCAAGAATCTGTTGCGGTTTTAAATTAATGGCTTCTTTTATATCCATACCGCCGTTTTCAGTAACCATAACGGACATCATTGATGTTGAAGCTATTGCGGAAGCGCAACCGAATGTGCGCCATTTGCATTCCTTTATTTTTTTTGTCTCCGGATTAATTTTTATCCAAACAGTCATCATATCGCCGCAAGCGGGACTTCCGGCAACTCCAATACCATCAGCTTCATATAACGCATCGCTATCCAAAAGAATATTTCTCGGATTGAAAAAATGATCTTTAACTATTCCGCTATAAACCCATGACTCTTCTTTATATTTGTCGTTAGAGACAACATCTCCTTTTGTTTGTTTGTTATTTTTATCTTCCATTGTTTTAATTATTTGAAAGAAGAAATCTTTCTTAATTTATAAACTATTTCTGGTAAAATTTTCAATACACAGTCAATATCGCTTTTAGCTGTTTTTCTGCCTAAAGTAAATCTTAGACTGCAATGAGAAAGTTCAGGTGAAAGGCCGGTTGCTAAAAGCACATGAGACACTTCCAAACTGTCTGATGTGCAAGCAGATCCGGTTGAAGCAAAAATTTTATTTTTATCCAACATCAGCATTAACGATTCCCCTTCAGCTTCATTAATTGAAATATTTATATTATTAGGAAGCCGTTTTTCTTTATGGCCATTAAGACGAGAATCTGGAATAGTTTTTAAAAATTTTTTAATAAAATAATTTCTAAGTTTTTTTAGTCTCAGAGATTCTTTTTTTCTTAATTTTTCCGCTAATTTTAAAGCTTCGCTAAAACCAACAATTAAAGCCGTATTTTCCGTTCCGGCTCTTATATTACGTTCTTGTCCGCCGCCGACAATCAGCGATTCTAAATTAATGTTTTTTGACACATAAAGACATCCGGCTCCTTTGGGACCATAAATTTTTGAACTATTTAGAGTCATTAAATCAACTCCTAATTTCCCAATATTCAAATCCAAAGCGCCGGCCGCCTGGCATGCGTCGGTATGAAATACCGGAAACAAATTGTTTTTTCTAAAATCTCTGATAATTTTTGAAATTTCACTAATCGGTTGAATAGTTCCGATTTCATTATTCGCATACATTATTGAAACTAAAATTGTGTTTTTTCTTAAAGCTTTTTTAATTTCCGGCAATTTTACCATTCCCTCCGAATCAACATTTAGATAAGTTATTTCAAAACCTTCTTTTCTCAGTTTTTTAGCCGCTTCCAAGACCGCTTTATGTTCTATTTTTGAAATAATAACATGGTTGCCTTTATTTTTATGCGCTCTAGCAATACCAAAAATCGCCAAATTATCCGATTCTGTTCCGGAACCGGTAAAAATAATTTCTTGTGATTCAACGCCCAAAATACCGGCAATAATTGTTCTGGAATTTTCAATTGCCATTTTTGCGTTTCTGCCCGGTAAATGCAAAGAGGACGGATTGCCGAAATTCCTTTTTAAATATGGTGTTATTTTCCTTAAAACCGCCGGGTCAATATATGTGGCGGCCGCGTAATCAAGATAAATTGGTTTCATTAATTTGTTTATTTATCAATAAATCACTATACTTTTTTATAAAATTCTCCGTTATTTTCAACCAAGAAAATTCAGTTTCAACAAATTTTTTCCCAACTATGCCCATCTTTTTGCCTAATCCCGAATTTTTTAAAATCTTTAAAATCGCTTCGGCCAATTCTTGGACATTTTTTTCAACAGCAATTCCAGCACCGGCTTTTTCAAATTCCAAACCGACAGCAACTCCTTTAGTGACAACAACCGGTAAGCCAAAATATGCCGCCTCCAAAACAACATTGCCAAAATTTTCCGAATACGACGGTAAAACAAAAATATTACTGTCCTGATAAACCGCAATTTTATCATCACCAGCTAGCATTCCCGTAAAGATAGTTTTATCCTCAATTTTGAGATTTGAGATTTGAGATTTGATTTTTTGTCCGTATCCCTCATCATCTCCCCCAGCAATAACCAAAACCGCTTTCGGTTCTTTTTTAATTATTTTAGCAAAAGCCGGAATAAAAGTGTCAAAACCTTTTTTCCAATTTAACCGTCCCAAAGATAGAATTATTTTTTTGTCATTTGAAATTTTGAATTTATTTCTAAAAAATCCTTGTGGAACTTTTTTACTGAATTCATTAACATCAATGCCATTCGGAGTTATAATTGAATTTTTTAGGGGAAAATTTAAATCCAAATACTCCTTTTTTTCCATCTCAGTCGTAAAATTGATTATTGCGTCTTTTAAATTTCTTTTTTCAACCAAATTAAGATAAATTTTCTTTTTAAGAGAGCTTTTTCTGATAAGTGGCTCTTTCATTAAACTCCCGCGCGGTGAAATAACATACGGTTTTTTAAATTTTTTAGCATAATAAGCTCCTAAAGTGGAAACTGCTAAAAAAACAGACGTGATGCGAATCAAATCAAAATTTTGGACATTTTTTGCCAAAGCGCGATGAAGTTGCCAAGAATACTGCCACGATCTAAAAGTTATTGGGAAATAATAAACTTTAACGCCATCAATAATCACCTCTTTTCCCAATGAAACGTCCAAAACCCCTTTCCCGTCAAGATTTGTGGTGTAAACGGTCACATCAGCCCCTTTTTTAACTAACCATTTATTCAATTCATATTCGCTCTTTATAGGCCCGCCATAGCGCACAGCCGGATAATAAGTCGGAACAATATGAAGAATTTTCATCTATTTATTTTACGCTTATTCCGACAATAAACGCAATAACTCAAACATCAAAATTAATTGACTATTTAATTAGGGTTAATTAAAATTGTTTTAATTATTATTAATGTAATATTCATTAAATATGAAAAAAGAATATGTTATTAATGGATTTTTTATTTTTCTCCACTCTTTAAATTATAAAATTACAAAAAGAAGAGTTCCCTTAATGGTTTCTTTAGGATTAACAAATAAATGTAACTTAAATTGCATATTTTGTTATGCCAAGGATCAAGAAAATGTGGGAATACCGGATTATAATACCCAACAACTTAAGAGTTACATTAACCAATTTATTAAACTTGGAACAAGAATATTTCTTTTACAAGGCGGCGAGCCTTGTTTAAGACCGGATTTGAAAGAAATTATATCATACATAAAAAATAAGGAACGTTTTTGTCGAATTTCTACAAATGGAGTATTAGTGGCAAATAGAATTGATGCCCTTCTTGGAGCGGACCAGCTAAGTTTTAGCCTTGATGGCAATGAACAGATAGTTGAACAAACGAGAGGAAAAGGAATTTATCAAAAAGTTATTGAAGGAATGGATGCTGCTTTTGCAAATAAAATACCCTTTGAAATTCATGCCGCTCTTGTCAGGGAAAGTGCTTTTAATAATGAATCTATTATGAGTCTTTTTGATTTGGCAAAAAAATATAACACCCAAGTTTCTTTCTGTGTATCCGTCGTTTCCGGAGCGGAAAATACAAAATCTGTGGGTACCGGAGAACTAACAACCGAAGAAACCAAAAAAGTATATCAAAAACTGATTGAACTGAAAAAACAGGGTTATCCTATCAGTAATACGTTTAATTCCCTTAAAAAAGCTGCGGATTGGCCTATTAGCTATACCTCAATCGGTTTTAAGGAAAATCTGCCTTCCGATTATAAATACGATGAATGCAGGCATGGACGTTTAATTTGCTGGCTTGATGGAGATAATACCCTATGCCCTTGTCCGACAACTTTTTTCCGGCCGGAATACGCATCCAAAGTAAATAATGGCAATATTAAAGATGCCTGGGAAAAATTGGGACCAAAGGCAAAATGCATAGCTTGCGGAAGTTCCGATGAATCAACTACATTTTTTGCGTTAAATTTTGAGGATTGGATGGATGTTATTAAAAAAATGCTTTGGAAATAACTTTTTATCGTAATGGTTAAATATTGCACAAATCTGGAACAAATAAACGTATGCCAACATTTAACAAAAAATAAGGGTTGTGGCTATTGTAAAACCGGCAAAGAAATATATAACAATGATGCCCTGCACCCTAAAAATTTTTGTATTGATGCTTATTACGCGGTCTATCCGTACCTTTTAGCACTTTTATATAATGCCAAATTTGGCAAACAGTTAGATAAAAATGAAATCGTTGTAAGTTGTCCAAATGCCAGTGATCCGACCTTGCTGAAAATAAGCTACAGATTTAAAAAAATTAAATTTATCCTAAATATTGCGGAAAAAATATTCAGAAAACTTGGATTTCCAAAAGATGCAATTGATAAACTAATAAAACTGGAAGTTTTAAACTCAGGAAATAATTGCGCATTAAAAAAAGGAGATGAATGTGAAATAAAAATTCCCGACATTAAAGAACTTTGCCCCGCTTCCTTCTTTTCCGTATATCCATTAATTCATTTATACAATAGAAATGAATCTCTTAAAAAATACGGTGCTGATAGAATAAAATTTTTTTGCCCCGATTCGGCTACCGATATCGCCTATAGCGTCAACTTTAACGAAAATTCCTGCCAAAACTGCACCTCATGCCCCAAAGCGATACAATCATCAAATAATCAATTTTTCTGCCTTCCTGACTTATCCCAATTTACAATTACTTCTTTGAATGATGTAAAATGTGAAAATAAATTATGGCAAAAAAGAGAAATAACTTTAAAAGAATTGATGCCGGATAGCCTATGCCCGTATGTTTTTAACATCGCAATCCCCTACATAACAACATTTCAAAATGGGGGCTATTTCAAATGGAGCAAAGATATCAACAGTGCGCAAGTTCAATGCCCAAATCCCGGCGGAAAAGTTGAATTTATGATTAGCAGAGACCCGAATGACAAATCAAAAACTTCATTAACGGTTAAAAAAACAAAGAATTATTGCTTGTTAAAACATAAAGAAAACCAAGTATTCAATTTTGATTTTTCAAAAATTATCTGTCTCCATCTTTTTACGCGTATTTTCCCCTACTTGCTCTTACTTGAATATAATAAAGAAACTGACATATATAAAGATGGAATAACCGTATCATGCCCATTTAAAAATGATATAAAATATGTCATTACAAAAAATATCATCTAAAATAGTTCAAAAAATCGCTTTTGTCACCGGCGGCACCGGATTTGTAGGGTTTTATATAATTAAAAATCTGCTTGAAAACAATATTTCTGTAAAAGCTCTGATCAGAAAAAACTCCGATAAACATTCCGTTGAAAAACTTAGATCCCTTGGAGTGAAATTGATTGGAGGAAATATTTTAAATCCGAATTCTTATTCCAGCGCCCTTGACGGAATAAATTATGTTTTCCATTCCGCGGCCATACATAAAATATGGATCGATGATATAAATTTGCTGTATAAAACAAATGTTGAAGCAACGGAAAATTTACTTAATTTGGCAGTTCAAAAAGGAATTGAGCAATTCATTTACACAAGCAGTATTAAAACCATAGGTCTGCTGCCGGAAAATGAAGTTGCAAATGAAAAAATTCCGTATAATTTCCGCAATATTGATAATGATTACGGCCAGTCAAAATACTTATCAGAAAAACTGTTATTGGAAAGCAATGAAAATATTTCCATTAAAATCCTGAATCCCGCCGCGGTAATCGGACCTAATATAGGAAATAAATCAATTCCTCCAACCATGGAATTAATTTACAGATTTTTGAAAGGAAAAAATAAGGCCTCGCTGGACACACGTATAGGACTAGTTGACGTGAGAGACGTGGGACGTGCCCATTTTTTAGCGCTTACCAAAGCCAAAGAAAAAGAAAAATATATCTTATGTGCGGCCAATCTGACAATGAATGATCTTTTTAAGCGTATTGCCAAGGCAGCTAATCTTAAATTAAAATGGTTTGAAATCCCGTATTGGTTCGCATATCTAATCGCCTATTTAAATTTAGCTGTCAGTTATATTACCAAAATACCGCCAATTGTCGCGCCGAAAAGCCTTCATATTGCCCGTTTAAAACCCGGATATGATGGGACAAAATCCCAAAAAGAACTTGGGCTTGATTACATTAATATTGATAAAACCATCAAAGACACGGTTGATTGGTTAAAAGATAAAAATATTTAATTTAAAATTAAACTGCAGATTTTATGAATAAATCCCAAAAACTGATTTCAAAAAAAATATCGGAATCAATCGCTTTTATCAAAAAAAATATTGCTTTAAAAATTGATTTTTCAATTATTCTCGGGTCTGGATTTGAGCCGGATAATAAATTATTCAAAGAAAAAATTGTTATTCCTTATGAAAAAATTCCAAATTTTGTAAAGCCAGTAATTAAAACCCATAAAGGATTATTGCGATTCGGAACATTGGGCGGTAAAAACGTTTTAATATTTCACGGAAGAATTCATGCATACCAAGGTTATAATGCCCAGGAGGTCGCCTATAACGCGCGAGTGGCGGCTAAAATCAGCAAGCAAGGCGTTATTTTTACCAATTTAGTCGGCGGCATTAATCAGAAACATAAAGTCGGCGATTTTATTATTTTAAAAGATCATATCAATTTAACCGATTTTAATCCTCTGATAATGTCTGATGAAAATTTAGGATCTTATTTTGTTGATATGACAAACGCCTATAAAAAAGAGTGGAATAAAAAACTTATTGCCATTGCTAAAAAAGAAAAAATCAAAGCCAATGAAGGAATCTTTGCTTTTCTTATCGGCCCTAATTTTGAAACGCCGGCGGAGCTTTCTTTATTAAAAAAAATAGGCGCCGACATAGTCGGTTGGTCAATAGTCCCAGAAGTTTTAGCCGCGCGCCAAGCCAATACAAATATTGCCGCTATTTCTTGCGTAAGCGATATTACTTCGCTTAAAGGCAAATCAAAAATAAATTTGGATAAAATCTGGAATGTCGGCAAAATCAAATCCGAATATTTATTTAAATTAATAAATAAATTTATTTTAACTTTTTAATACTAAACCATGCTAGATCCCGATATTTTTTCCAATAGCACAAAATTTATTGATATTAGAAAAAATAATCACGTAAAAAATTACGAATTAAATTTTTATGGCTTAGAACGGTCTTTGCCTATATGCAAAAGCGGTGAAATTAATATTGTCGGCAATACTAAACTAAGTTTCGGGTCTGACGTGGAATTCACAAAATTAGCCGCCAGAAAAATGGTAACTTTATTAAAAATCGACTGTATTTTGACTGCCGAATCAAGACCGATTCCGATAGCTTATGAACTTTCAAAACAATTAAATCTCAAAAATATGGCTGTTGCGAGAAAAAATATCAAAAACGACAGTAAAGTTTATTTAGCCGAAGAATTAAAATCAACAGCTACTTCTTCTTACAAGCAAAAACTGTATCTTGATAAATTTAACGCATCACTTATCAAAAATAAAAAAATCCTGATATTTGATGATGTCATCTCCACGGGAAACACTATTGAAGTCCTTTTAAATTTGGCCAAAAAAGCTGGCGCGAAAGTCATCGCTATTTCAGCAATTTGGATTGAAGGGCCGTGGGCCTACCATAAACTTACTCAAACTAAACGTAAATATAATTTTTACTATCTTGACGTCTTTCCGATTTACGCAAGCGGAAAAAAATTTTCGGAGCTTGTAAAACAAACAAATAAAATTAAAGATCAATATTATCAAACAATTAATAAAAAAACGATAATAAATAATTTTTCTCGCTATTGGAGAATTAAATCAAAAGATAAAATTTTAATACTTTCAGATATAAAAAGTTCCGAATTATTTATTGATTCATTGAGCAGATTATTAAAGGAGTCTGGTGCATTAGTTGATATTGATAAAAATCTCCCGCTTGATTTTAAAAACGATTTTCCGACTACTATTAAAAATAAAATAAAGAATTATAGTGTTATAATTCTGGCTGCATCGCAATCTTGGTATCACGCCCCCACAAGACGCAGGGCAAAATATGAATATAAAAATAAAGTTCTTGAATGTTATGGAATGTGTCCTGAAATTTTAAAGAACGGCGGTTTTTTCACTGATTTCAAGAAAATGGCGGCTCTTGGCGATGATGTTTTAAATAAAATTAAAAATAATGGTATTATAGAAATCTCCAACAAAAAAGGCTTGAATCTCAAGTTAAAATATTCTTCCGCATTTGTTGAAAGCGGTCTTTATCAAAATCCAGGAAGCGGAGGCAATTTTCCTTCCGGCGAAATTTCATTCGGAATAACTTCAAACGATGCTAACGGAACTTTAATTTTTAATATTAGTTTTGACGAATTAGGAGATGTTTCCCAATTTCCTCTTACATTTCATATCCAAAATGGAAAAATAATAAAAATTGAAGGAGAGGATAAAGGGATTATTAAAAGATACTTTAAAAAATACCCGACATTATCGTATATTGCCGAGATAGGCATCGGAATAAATCCAAACTGCATATTGAACCGGACAATTTTGGAAGATGAAAAAAAAGCCGGCACTATCCACGTTGGCTTCGGCAATAACAGCTATTTCGGCGGGGAAAATAATGGTCCGCATTATGACGGTACCATAGCTGACGCGACAATTAAAATTAACGGAAAAACAATTTTATCCAACGGGAAATTTAATAAAAATATTTTAAATAAAGAAAGTAAAAAGTTCCTTAAAAATTCTAATTTGTTAAATAATTAATCGGTATTTCATTTAATCGCCGTAGAATTTTATGTAATCAAACAAGGCAAATTGGTCCTCTTCCGGAGGAACTCCTTTGCGAGTTGCGGCAAAAACAAAAGATAATTTATTGGTGCCATTATTTAATTTTTGAGAATCTATATTAATCACCAATTTTTGCCACTTAGTGCTTATGTTAAAATTTCCCAAATCAACGCCCGGCTGACCAACATATAAAAGATTTCCATTAAGAATCAACTCCATATTTTGTTTTTCAACCAAACTCTTCAGTGCAATTTCTATCTTATTCGGCTTTTTGTTATCACTCGCAAGAAAAGTTACTTCAACATTAGGCTTATAAGTCACGCCCGATTCCATAAATATACCGAAAACTTCCCTAATATCTTCGTTGTGATATTCATCTTTATTCATCAAATACCTGAATTCTCCGGCAGAAACGTAATCTCTGTCTCCATCTTTGAGATTTTCTCCCCATCCCCAGATTAAATGGCTACTGGCCGATTCCTTTCCAAAATCAATCAAATCTGTCGATAAAGGAAAACGGAAATTCTTATCCCTCTCTAAAATTATGCCGCTGGTATCAAGTAACCTTTTTGAAACTTTAAATCCGTCAAATGTATAGCCAAAATTAACAGCCCTTTGATACGCGGACCAGGGGTAAGATATCACTTGTACGACGTATTTATTTATTTTATTCAAATAAATAGCGTCAATTTTCTGATTATATTTCGTTTCAAGCAGATAAACTTCATCGGGGTATTCCGGAATTGGAAGAGATTTCAACTTATTAGCGCTCCACCAAACGACATTCCACGGAGCCAATGAAAGAATAACGCCATTATTACCAGTTTTTTCTAATAATTTGATATTTTCAAAATTATCCTCCAAATCCCATCTGGATTTCGGGCTCATTCCGGATATGTCGTTAAAAATACCGACTCTGACAATAAAAAGATAGGACATCCCAATTAATAAAAAGGTTGGAAATAATAACTTGCTGTAATTATTTAGTGAAACAAATATCGCGCCTAAAATTAAGAACAGAATAAAGCAAAAAATTATTAAAACCATCAGCGGAGAACCTTTTGTGCCCAAAAATTGGGCAATAGCCGTAGGAAGGGGGTAAATCAAAAAAATAAAGGATGTCAATATCAGAATAATCAAAATAATATTCAAAATATTTTCGGAAGTTGTTTTTCCAAAAATATTATTCCCGATTTTTTTTAAAAAAGAAATGGTATCAATGCCGTTAAAAATCGAGAAGCCTGCAAATTTCTGATACGTAAAATATAAAACATAGGCGATGGGAAAGCTAAAAATGGGAAACAAAAACATAAAATAACCTACGCCTCCGGCCCAAATTGGCAAAATTATGATTTGAAAAAATGTTAAAATAAATACAATCCACAGAAGAAAATTTACTGTTTTTAAAGAGTCATCCTTAATTTTTCGGGAAATCATGAAATATCCGAAAACTAAAGGCGGCCACCATAAAATTCCTTGAAACGAAATCAATCTTATGATATCCGAAATAGCATATTTGAACCATCTGGCAGTCACGGCCACTAACGCATCACGATGCGTGAACAGATAACCAAAAGGATTGTCCGTCGGGAAGATATATTCCAATTTATACCAGCCATCGATATAACTGTAAAAACGAGTATCGTGAAATAATTGGAAAAGGCCGTTTATTGATAAAAATACATGTCCCGTATTTTTTAAATTCCAAATAACAAAACCGACTACTACCGCAAGAAAACCGCTAAAATAAACAAGATACTTGCCAATAAATTGTTTTAATAAAATTTTCAGCGGCTGCTGTTTTCGTTGTTTGAAAACCAAAAAGTAAAGCATCGCGAGAAAAGCCGCTACAATAAAAAGGCCGTAATTATAACGGCTTAAAAACGCCGCTCCGGAAACCAAACCTGCCAAAAGCAAATACCATTTTGAATCGCTTTCTTTCCATAAATTCATTACATATAGAAACACAAAAAAAACAAACACATCGGAACCAAGCACTAATGGATTGATTAAGGATACAAAGGCGGCTAAAAATGCCAGAGCCGGCTTATCAGGCCAAATTTTTAACCCTAAAAAATATATTAAAATTATGGTTAAAAAAAAGAAAAGATAGTCGTAAAAAAACGTTACACTCTTTATATTATTGCCGAATGTTTTGATAAAAAGAATATCAAGATAAACCGGCAAAACGAACCTGTGAGTGTTAAGCCATGGCCCGTCAAGTGAAAGGCCTAATTTTTGATAAAGATTTATGGCATAAAGCGGCATCTCCGAAGTAACATAACCTTTCCCAGCCATCACGTTTCTTGCCACTTGAGCCCCGTAAATTGTATCCCCTCCGTAATATGTATCACTAAACTTATAAAAATTAACGCCAATCATTATTGCCGTTAGTAATAAAATCAAAATCAAATACTTACACTTACTTTTCATAATAATTATAAATTGCCCCAATCTCAATGAATTAAAAGTTAAAAATCATTGCCCTTTATCATAATTTTAATACCAGTTAATCAAATCCAATTCGGATAATAATACGATAAATTAATCTACAAATCAAGTCATTTGCTTTCTGTTTTTATATTAAAAAACCCCCTGCATAACATCGCGGGGGATTTTAACTATTCTTCTACTAAATCTTATAGAGCCCATAATTGTACAAGTGATTTTTTAACAACTTGGCCAGTAAATTTATATCCAGATTTTCCAGTTTTATTAATTTTTCCGCTAAAATATGACCATCTTGGATTTTAGCGCAAAGCGAGAAGATTCTTTGCAACTTGTTGATTTGATTTTGATGCTTTTTATTAAAATTCAAAACCGTGGAATCAAAGAAAGAATCTGCGATATCATCATTATTGCCAGTGTATAAGCCATGCTTAACGCAATATTCCCCCAAGCTTGTCCCTCTGAAAGGAGCGTATATCGAAGTCCAGGCTATATCGGGGGCTATCTGGCAATTCCATCTTAAAAGCTCAATGTCGTCATCTATGGAGCTTTCCGGCAACCCTATTATCTGCTCTGTTCTTAATTTGAATCCTTTTTCTTTGATCAGGCGGCAGGCATCCCAAATTTGCTTGTCAGACATTTTTCTGTTCAGTAACCTCCTTCTTATCCGATTATTGGAGCTTTCTATGGCAATGGTAATGCCGTGACAACCGCTTTTTTTCAGCAATCCCATCCGTAATTCCATGACACCTTCCACTCTCATCTGGCAATGGAAAGGTATTTTTATCATTTCCGAATATTTTCGGGAAAATTCTTCCAGCCACGGAATATTGAATCCAAAATAGTCATCCTGGAAAAAAATCATTCCAAGAGAATAATTTTTTTTCAAAAACCCGCATTCATCAATTACACTTTCCACGCTTCTTAATCTGACTTTATACCCGGGGTACAGTTTTTTATACTGGTCGTTGTAACAGTAGCTACAACGAAAGGGGCAACCAAAACTGGTCATGACATTTTTTATGGGGTTATTTTTTCTTTCACCATCCCTATAAATAATTTCACGATCCGGCATCGGCATATCATTTACATCACACAAGTTTGGAGAGAAAACCTTGCCTTCAGAAACCTTATTTTCAACAATATCGTTGATTAAATTTATACCTTCTCCGACAAGAACAAAGTTCGCGACATTCAAACAATCCTCGGAAAAAAAAGTTGCATGAGCGTTGCCAATGACGGTTTTTATTCCAGCCTCCATATATCTCAGCGACAAATCCTTTAATGATTTGTGAGAGCCAGTCAAAACGCTGAAACCGATGAAATCATAGCCGTTTTTAAGAGTCGCTTCTTTTACCTTCATTTCATTCTTGAAGATTTGGAAATCGACTGAATGGCCCCGTAACTTTAAAGACGCGGCTAAATACATCATCCCTAAGGGTTCAACCTCGCTTGTAATCCCTATCAGCAACATTTTCATTTAAAATTCCTCCTCGTCAATTTTTGGATAAGAACTGAAAAAATTTAACCATAAAATTTAAAATTTTTCAATGACAATGATGGTTAACGGAAAATTAACCAGACTAATTAATAACAATCGTGAGTTTTTTTAAAAATAGCAAACATTTCCCCTCCTGAAATGTAAAGATATTTTTTTTTTATAAACTCCGGACTTAAGAAAAAAATAAAATTTATAACCGGCGTAAAAATATGATTGCGAAAAATATTAAGTTGATTTTTCAAATACAACAAGCTAATCGCCTTTACCGCCGGTTTTTTATTCAATAATGAAAAATCAAATTTATTCAATAAATTACTCAAAGATTTCTTATTATAATAAAATAAGTGCTCTAATTTGTAATGAAACCAGTTATCCGGCCTTAAAATTTTTCTGGAAAAACTGTCCGTATCAGGCGTAATTATGACAATCACGCCGTCTTTTTTTATTATTCTTTTTACCTCAATTAAAAATTCAACCGGTTTTGGAATATGCTCCAATAAATCGGACATTACAATTACATCAAAATTATTTTCAGGAAATTTTGCTTCCTTTAATTCGCCGTTGAATATTTTGGATACAAATTTTTTTTGAGCGAAATCGCTGCTAAACCGGGAAAGTTCAACTCCATAAATGTCAAATCCCGATTCTTCGGCTGCTTCAAGTAAATAACCGAAAGCGCACCCAATATCCAATAATTTTCCTTTCTCTTTGTATTTTTTAACCGCTTTCAAATATTTCTTTGATGTTGCAATTTTCATCAGACGCACTTCATCATTTTTATTTCCTTCCACGCCCCAAGATTTGTAATAGCCGTCCTGATAAATTTTGCTTAATTCTTCTTTTGTGGGCTGGGGCCAAACAAATTCTACCTCGCAATTCAGGCATTTATATCCGGTATATTCCTTCAATATTACATTTTTAATATTTTTAGAATCACAAATCGGGCATTGCATAAATTTATATCATTATTTCCTTAGCTTTATTAAAAACTTCATCAACAGTTATTAATTTCACCGGTATATTTTCTTTTAATTCGGTTTGTTTGCCGTTATATACGGTAAGCATGGGTACGCAATATAAATTTTTGTATAAAGCAACCGAATTTTTACTTTTAGGACCATCAACTACGGGAATACCGGCGCCGAATAATCCAATAATCGGAATATTTGTCAAAGTAGCCAAATGCATAGGTCCGCTATCGACACTCACAAACAAAGAGGATAATTCAAACAGGCATAAAAGTTCTTTTAATGAAGTTTCTCCGGCAAGATTAGTGATTTTCTTATTACTTTTAACCATAATATCAATAATTTCTTGAACATATGACTTTTCGGATTTTGATCCGGTTAAAATAATAAAAACTTTAGGATATTCGTGGGTAAATTTTTCTATAAATAAGGCAAAATGATCTTTCGGCCATTTTTTAAGTGTCGGAGCTAACTCCAGTCCGGCATTCGGATTTATTAAAATAATCTTTTCCCCTTGCCATCCTAAATTTTTTAATCTTTGCGTAATTCCTTTTTTATCATTTTCCGATAAAACAAAACGGGGAAATTCATAAGCTTGAATATATTCATCAAAATTCAGATAATACGGATCATTTTCTTTAACCAAATAAACAAGGGATAAAAATATGTCTTTTGTGTGATAGTAATGATTATAATAGCCATAATAATCAAGTAAGGATTTTCTCCATGGTTCTATCACCAGATAAAAACCCGCTTTCCGGCGGGCGCCGGTTAAAAATGCCATTATTAACGGAAATTTGGCAAAAAATTCCAAATCAAAAACAATGTCATATTTTTCTTTTCTTAATTGATAGATAATTTTAAAAACACTAAAAACAAATTTAAAAATATTTTTTGAATCAATAAAATAATTTTTATAGGTTAAATTTAAAAGGTTTAAAATTTCCTCATTCTGTTTGAAAGTTAAAAAATCTATTTCCGCTTCAGGAAATCTATCTCTTAAAGCAATTAGTGCGGGAGACGTCAACACAATACTGCCGATGCCAAAAAATTTTATAACTAAAATTTTTCTGACTTTATTTAACTTTTTATTGAAAAGAGTTTTTTTTATTCCGTTTAATACACTTAAAAAATAACAAAGCGGCACCCCCACATACCAATCAATTTTTCTCATTAATTTAATCTTCATAATTTAATTACGAATTAGATAAAACACGTTTATAAGCTCTCACAATCTTATTTCCGTAAACATCCCAAGTAAATCCTTTACTAACTCTTTCTTTAGCCGATTGACTCATCTGTTTCAAAATTTTTTTATTGTTGTATAAATATAATAATTTTTCTTTCAATTTTTCAATATCTCTAATTGGAATTATAAATCCGTCTTTTCCGTTGCGAACAATATCCGGACCTCCTGTATTTTCAGTGCAAATAACCGGCAACCCGCAAGCCATTGCCTGAATAATCACCATGCCAAACCCGTCTTCAATGGAATTAAGAACAAACACCGAGCTCTGTGAATAATATTTATAAAGATTTTTTTGAGGAACAGTTCCTGCCCATCTAAATTTTCCTTCATATTTTTTAAAAAACGGCTTAATTTCGTCAGTCAGCGATCCGACCAAAAGAAGTTCCGAATTAGGAAGATTTAATTCTGAAAATGATTGTAAAAGATAATGAACCCCTTTTCTTAAAGCCATTCCACCGACAAAAATAACGCGAAAAACATTGTCGTTTTTTGGAATTTGCCGAAAGTCGGATAAATCCACTCCGTAAGGAACATGAATAATTTTATTTTCCGAAATTCCTTTTTCTAAAAAAGTTCTTTTGGCAAACAAAGAAGAAACGCAAATATAATCCGCCTCCTCATATTCTTTCAATTCTTTTTCAGCGATTTTAGAGTGCGGCAATTCCGGCTTAATGCCAAACTTCTCATATTCTTCTTTAACAATATCTCTTCTATATTCAATATGGGAACTTCCCTCGTCCAAAATAATTTTCATCCCCATTTCTTTTGCTTTCATCATTGAATGCAGGGAAAAACTTGCCCATCCGACAAAAATATCCGCCGGAACTAATTTTTTTGCCGCCGCTTTGTCAAAAATTTCATGAAGTAAATATTGAGGATTGTAAAAATTTCTCAGAATTTTCGGCAATTTTCTCCAGCTCCTCTCCAAAATTTCCTTGATTAAAATTGTTCTTATTTTTTCTTTCGGAATGCCATATTTAACAACTTCAAATTTCGGGTATGAAGTGATCAAACGCTCCAAATAATTTTTCTTTAAAAGCTGTTGAGTTAAATTAAAAGCATGAAACCTCCCTCCGACTGAAATTATTATCTTCATTTAGTAAACACCGATATATTTTACGGCTTAATTATTAAGCCCTGTCCAGTTGGCAAAGACAAAATAGAAACATTTTTCCTTTTAGCAAACTCATCAAACGCATATTTTTGCTCTTCATGTCCGCTATGTCCGTAGTCGTCTAATATCATAATCGCTCCAGATACCATTTTATCCCAAAAATATTCTGCAGCTAAGATTTCCGGAATCGTACAATTCATATCTATATGGAGATAAGCAATTTTAGAAAAATCCACTCGCGACAAAATATCAGGCACGATTCCTTTTATAATTTTTACATTTTTATAATCCCGAAAAGTTTCTCTAACCTGTTCATAGCTGGCACTATTAAGATAATTACCTCCTTTCCTCCCGTTTTTTTTCTCACTCTCAGTAAAATACTTTTCTATAAACCCCTCAAATGTATCCAATAAGAAAAAATTTTTTGAAAGCTCTTTAAAATTAAGATAATCCACAATCACCTTAGATAAGAATCCTTTAGCCACTCCAACTTCAACAAAATCACCCTCCAATTGACTTGCCCGTAATGCCGCCCAACAAATTGTATGCGCCCGCCAATGAATTTTATCTGAAATTGCAAGCCCGGCTTTAACCGCTGAATTATACGCGGACATAAATCGCTCGTCTTTCATAAAATCAGCGTTATGTCCTGTTATTAACTCATCTTCGTTATATTTTGGTATCCATGTTATAAATTTTATGCGCGCCACCTTAAATAACCAATATAACTTGGCCAACGGTTCTGGTAATATCTTTTTAATAAACTTTTTCATATTATTTATTTTAAAAGTAATTCCTTTAATTATAAATAATGATGGTTTATAATTTAAAATTTGTCCATACCAACCACTGTTTGATATTTAATTTATTCAAATTATCTCGACCTTTATTTATTATTTCTTAAAAATTAACCCGCTCCATTCTCCGTATACAAAAGCGATTTTTTGGATAAAATACGCGAATAAAAAGGGAAGGAAATTTTTTGCCGGCTTTTCGGAAAATTTGCTTATTTTATATATTTTTATCGCCGCCAGAAAAATTAAAACAAATTCCAAAAGCCGTAACAAATTTTTAAATAAGAATTTCAACGTTAAAAAACCGCGATTATGCCGAAGCAAAAAACATTGCGTTAAAGCGGAAAATTTGCCACGGTTTTTTCTGACCCGCCAATATTCTTTGAAATTATCCGGCGATTTGTGCGTAACTAAAATTGAAAAATCAACTTTTTTCTTAAATCCGGCTTCTTTTAACTTTTTCCCTAAAAACCAATCTCTGCAAAATCGCGCGGAAAAATCTCCCGGAATTAATCCGATATCCAAAGCCGCCTGTCTGCGACATGAAAATCCCTCTGTCCATTCCGCCGTTTCGCCTATTTTTTTCATTTCATAGCGATGTTGCATCTCAACAAACCGCGCCCATAAATTTTCCAAATTAAATCCCCTTGATTCAACCAAAACATAATCAGCGCCATTATTATAATGTCTTAATATTTTTTCCAAAAAATCAGGCGGTAATACCACATCTCCATTTAATAAAACCACGATATCTCCGCGCGCCTCTTTCATCCCAAAATTACGCGCTCCGCAACATCCCCTTCTCGGCCCGTTTAAAAACAACACGTCAGAATTTTCGTATTCTTTGATAATTTTAGGAGTATTGTCATTTGAATCGTCAACTACTAAAATTTCTTTATTCTGATATGTTTGATTAATCGCCGATTCAATAGATAACCTTATGTCATCGCCCTCGTTATAAGAAGGAATAATTATGCTAAATTTTAATTTGTCAGCCATTATTTGTTTAGTAATTCCATTATTTTCCTTACTCGATGAATAAATAAATGATTGTTTTTCGTAACATCAAACATTTCTTCTGCTAATTCTTCTCTTTCTTTCAGATGACTTAAATAATATTCAACTTTTTCCGAAAATTCAGCCGTCGATTTAAAAGTTGGTATTGCAATCCCCGGAAATAAATCTTGAAGAGAAGTTGTGTATTGAATAATTTGCGGAGTTTTCGTAAGAGCGGCGTCAAAAACACGAGGAGCAACACCATGGATAACCTGCGGATGATAAATAACGGCAGTTAATTTAGAGCGATTCCAAAGATTATTAAGGTACGATTCGCTGATATTTTTATTATAACAATTAAAATTCTTTAATTTGGGATAAATATTTAAAAAATGACCGATATTATAACCATAAATTTCCGCTTTGTATTTAGATGGAATATTTGAAAGAATATATGCTCTCAAAAAACCGGCCGATTCTTTTGGGAAAAAACTTCCCGTGAAAGAAAAATCCAAGTCACGCGGTTGGTTAAATGTCTTATAACAAATATCTGAACTGGCTAACGGAAGGTACACAACATTCTTATTAAAAAAACCAATAAGAGGAATCCAGCCAGAATCAGCAACAAGCAATATATTGCAATAAGGCAAAAAACTAATTAAATCTTCAGCAGCCGGCAAAACAGGATTATCAACAACCCAAAAAACAAATTTAGATTGTAATTTTTCTCTGGCAATACTCACGGCTTTTTGTGAAAGCCAACCCGTGTTAACAATTAAAACCACATCCGGATTAAAATCTTTTAATGTTTTAAGCCATTGTTCGCCGATAAATTCCTTGTACTTTTGCTTAAAATCAAAAGGTTTCGAATAATGTTTAGTCAACAGAAAAAGTGGCGATCTTCTAATAAAACTGTCAACTTTCAAATACACCGATGTATAATCCCTATCATCAAATTTAAAAACCCGATGCCCTTCTTTTTCAAAAGCGTCTGCAAGTAGATTAATAAATTGATAAGGGGCTTTTTTACTGCAATTACTGATGTGAATTTTCATATTTTTGATATAAACTAAAAACTATTCTTTTTAATTTTATTCTCTATTATATAAAATAAAAAATTTAAAATTTTACTTTTTAATTATATTTACATTTCACCGCTATTATCCTTAAGCCGCTGGCCAAGCCGATTAATTCTATAAACCTGTCAATCGGAAAAATCAGGTAATGAATAATAAGCGATATAAATGGTTTGTCAAAAAAACATTCTTTTCTGTTTAATTTATAATCTATGTTTCGCATTATGCTTCCCGAAAGAACTTCAAATTTTAGCGAATTAATTTTAAAATTATTTTTTTCTAACATAGCTTTTAAAACATCGGAAGAAAAATGAAAAAGATGACGCGGAGCGTCAAGATGAAACCAGTAACTGCCAAATAAACGCCTCGTAAAACAATTGAAATTCGGGACAGCCACAACCAGTCGCCCGCCAGGTTTTAGAATGCGAAAACACTCGGCAATATTTTCCATAGGGTTCGGCATGTGTTCAAGCGAATGATTCATTAAAATAACATCAAAATAATTATCTTTATAACGTGCGCTTTTCAAATCCCCGTTAAATACTTTAAATCCATCAATTGTCTTTGCAATTTGATAAGATAAAATATTTGGTTCAACGCCATAAAATTTCCATTTTTGATAATTTTTTATTAAATATGATTCATAATCGCCGTTTCCGCATCCAATATTCAAAAAATTCCCGCTTTTCTTTCCGAAATCCCAAAATTTCGGCATATAAGCGCCGAGGACGGCTCTCTTTGCTTTTCTGATCAAATTATAAACAGCGCTTTTTTTATTTTTATTTGCAAAAAAATTTGTATAATAATCGTCTCCATAAAAATATTCTAAATCTTTCCATTCAGGTTGCGGATTAAAACAAACAAGCCCGCAATCTCCGCAAATAACAACGTTAAATTCCCGCAAATCGTTTCTGCGAATCATTCTGTCTTTTGCTTTATAAAGCAATGACGAATTATCACTGTCACAAAAATTGCACCTAATTTGTTTCATAAAATTAGACAACTCTCACAAAAGGCGCTGGAATAATAAATTTTACCCCTTGTTCCCTGAGTTCTTTTTCTTTCTCTAATATCGCGTCGGCATAATTCCACGCCAGAAGTAAAACATAATCCGGTTTCATTTCTTTTAATTTGTCGGGATGAAAAATTGGAATTCTTGTCCCCGGAGTGTAAAGTCCTTGTTTTAAAGGAGTTGTGTCAGTTAAAAAATCCAAAATTTTATTATCAATCTGGAAATAATTTAATAGTGTGTTTCCTTTTGCGGGAGCGCCATATCCGACAATCCTTTTATTTTGTTTTTTTAAATTATCCAATAAATTCGTTAATTCTATTTTTCTTTTTTCAACTTTTTCAGAAAAATTTAAAAAAGTGTCAAGTTTATCAAGACCGATGTCCTTTTCTTTTTCTAAAAATTCCGTCACTGATTTGCTGATTGGTTTATCTTTGCCGACAAATACTCTCATTGATTGTCCATGCATATGTATGGGTTCAACATCAAAAATATCTAAGCCAAACTGTCTTATTAAATTATTTAAAGCAAACAACGAATAATAAAATAAATGTTCGTGATAAATCTGGTCAAAATTTCCTTCCTCTATTAAATCGCTGACTCTATGGACTTCAAAAACAAATACGCCGTCTTTGCCAATTAAAACCCTTATTCCTCCAAATACACTTTTAATATCGGCTATATGCGCCATTACATTATTAGCGACGACAACCTTCGCGTTTCCGTATTTTTTAACTATTTTTTCGGCCAGCTCTTTATTAAAAAATTCATTGATTGTTTCAATCCCTTTTTGTCTTGAAATTTCAGCCACATTTTTAGCCGGCTCAATATTTAAAACGCGGCATTTATTCTTAATAGCGTTTAATAAAACAGCGTCATTGCCTCCAATTTCAATAAACAAATCATTTTTTGACTTGATAAATTTACCGGATAAATCTCCGCCCATTTTTGTAAAATGCTCAACCAGCGGCTTGCTCGCGGACGTCAGATAGTCATAATTACTGAAAAGGATTTCCGGATTAACTACGTCCAAAAGCTGTACTAATCCGCAGTCTTTGCAAAAATAAACGACTAAGGGAAATTTTTTATCCGGCTCGTCTAAATCTTTTTCTTCTAAAAAAGAATTTGCCAAAGGCATTTCTCCTAAATTCAATATTTCTGCAAAGTTGGATTGTTCACAGCTATGGCATAAAGTCTTGTGTATAAAATCTTTGTTCATAATTTATAATTTTAAAAACGGTTTCCATTCAGTTTCCAAATACTCCCTAAGCGCTTCCCGCCAGGGACGCATTAAGTTTACTTTGGAAACAAGTCCTTCGTTGCTTGTTCTTTTGGCGTCCAGATTAAAATATGAAGAATCAACCGGTATAACGTTAACTTCCGGCCTTAATGTATCAATAATAAATTTTGCGACATCGTATCGGGAATTAATCCCCGTATTAGACAAATGAAAAATTCCTTTTTCGTCTTTTTCAAGCAAAACTTTAATGGCTCCAATTAAATCCTTGCCGAAAGTCGGAGAACCGATTTGGTCGTTTACCGCTTTTATTTCTTTAATATCCGGATTTTTAATTTGGTTAATAATTTTCGCAACAAATTTTTGGTCTTTTGTTGGCCCCCCTCCAATCATCCAACAAACTCTTAGAATCAAAAAATTGTCCAGCATTCCTTTTACAGCCAACTCCCCTAAAAATTTTGAATGACCGTAATAATTTTGAGGATTCGGTTCATCATCTTCCGTATAAGGTCCTTCTTTCAAGC
>JASEIG010000001.1:0-20736 GCA_030017615.1 Patescibacteria group bacterium | reverse complement strand
CCGAACCAACATAACTGCCCGCCATGCCGTTAGCGCCCGTGATTAAAATTTTTGAAAAGTCGTAATTCATATTTATTTTTTCATTTTATGGCCCTCCCAAAGATCAATATGAGGATTAAAAACCCCTGTCTTTTCACGGACATTATTAATCCAATCTTCATTTTTAAGATACCAATGTATTGTCTCGGTAAAAACTTTTTTAAATTGGTGTTTCGGCTTCCATCCCAATTCTTTTCTTATTTTACGGGAATCTATCGCATAACGTCTATCGTGGCCCGGCCTGTCCGTCACAAATTCCATCCATGATTTATCGCGATTAAAATGATTTAATATTAAACTGGCTATTTCTAAATTACTCATCTCATTGTCAGCGCCGATATTATAAACTTCGCCTGGCTTTCCTTTAAATAAACAGAGTCTCAAAGCTTCGCAATGGTCTAAAACATAAATCCAATCGCGGACATTTTTGCCGTCTCCATAAAGCGGCAATTTTTTATTCTCCAGCATTCTTAAAATAAAAAACGGGATTAGCTTTTCCGGGTACTGATAAGGACCGTAATTATTAGAGCAATGAGTAACGATTACCGGCGTTTTAAACGTGTTATAATAAGCCCGGCAAAACATATCGCCACCGGCTTTTGTGGCAGCATAAGGAACATTCGGTGCAAAAGCGGTGTCTTCCTTAAAAGTATTTTTTGAATTTAAAGGCAGGCTTCCGTAAACTTCATCGGTTGAAACCTGAACATATTTTTTAACCCCGGAACGGGCTTTAACTGCTTCAAGAATATTAAAAACGCCTGTAATATTAGTGTCTATAAATTCTTTCGCGCCAATATGAATACTTCTGTCCACGTGTGTTTCGGCGGCGAAATTAATGACGTAATCGGGTTTAAATTTTTGAAAAACCAAATCTACTGTTTCTTTGTCGGCTATGTTTCCCTTAATAAACCGGTGTCGTTTGTCTTTTTCTATATCTTTCAGATTGTTAAGATTCCCCGAATAAGTGAGGGCGTCGTAATTTAAAATCTGAACATTCTTATGCTTTCCCAAAATATACCTTATGAAATTGGAGCCGATAAACCCGGCGCCGCCGCAAACAAAGATTCTCATAGTTCAAATAATATATTTTATTTATTATGAATGCAAACATTTTTTAACACGTTTATAATTCCTTCCACATTTTTATCATAGCTGTAATTTTTGATAATTTTAAATGAATTTTCTCCAAATAAAGCCATTTTTCGCTTATCATTAAGCAAATTTTTAAGATTTGCGGCTAATTCATCAACATCGCCTAAAGGAAAAATATAACCATTTATTCCGTTCTTTACTAAATCAGGACCGCAACCGGCTACATCGGAAACAACCACAGGCATTTTAAAACACATTGCGATATTTACCACTAACCCCCATGTTTCGCCGGCGCCCGACGGCAAAACAAGGATATCGGCAATGGCATAATATTTTGTCAATTCCGTAAGATTTTTGAAGCCTGTAAAATAAACGTTTTTAAGCCCATTATTTTTCACATAATCTTCAAGCGACAGCCGCAATACCCCATCGCCGACTATAACCAAAACGACATTTGAATCGGCAATTTTTTTATAAGCTTGAATTAAATCAAGCGGCCTTTTTTTATCTATTAGTTTCCCCACAAAAAGAATAACTCTTTTTTCAGAAACAATCCCTAATTCTTTTTTTAAAATATCTTTTTTGGGCTTAAGCTTTCCAGTTTCAACGATATAACAATCATTATCATCAGAATAGGGACAGAAAAAAAGTTTCTGCGAAGAAACGCCGTAGTGTTGGTAAAATTTTTTATTTTCTTCCCCGATGTATAAAAAAGCGCTGATTCTTTTAAAAAGCCGTTTTAAAATGATTTTTTTAATTTTATTTTTTAAAGGATTTTTAAAAACCTCTTGATTAAGAGGATTTTCCCCGCGGAGAAAAACGGGGGTTTTAGTGATAAAAAAAGCGGTTAAAAACGCCAGCCAATTGGTAAAAGAATTCCAGCTTAATATCCAAACGGCGTCGTACTTGTTATTTATAAATTCCTTGACTACCCCCGGATTAATCTGCCCCCAAAATTCGCTTGAAGGCTTCAAAGAAAAATTCCTTAAAAACTTAAATTTATAGCCGTCCAATAAAGGAATGTCCCATTTTATTTCTCTGCCCATTTCCTTGTCGTATCCCGCTTTTTTAATGCCAAAATCCCAGCAAAAATAAACGGTTAAATCTATTTCCGGTTGAATCGCCAATCTCTTGAATAATGGCGCCTGATGCTGAATAGGATGAGAAGTTAAAACCGCCAATTTATATTTGGCCATAATAAATTATCTAAATTCTAATTTATATTTATTTCAAAGTAAACATTATAATTCAACTCATCCAATAAAAAATAGACATTTAACTTAATTTATGATAATGTAATTTTCAAATTTATGATTAACCAAAACAAAAATCAAAAATCTACAATTAATCTTTCGGTAATATTTTCTTTTTGGAATGAAGAAGAGGTTCTGTCGGAATTAATAAGGCATGTAAGAAAAGTATTAATCGAAGAATTAAGAAAAAAAACAATCGGCAGTTATGAATTAATCTTTGTAAACGACGCTTCTACCGACCGCTCATTAGAAATTCTAATGAATGAAGTCAACAAAAATAAAGATATTAAAATAGTCAATACTTCTCGAAATTTCGGAGGCCCCATTTGTATTTTAGCGGGCATGCAATACGCCAGCGGGAATACTGTTATTTATATGGACGCGGACCTTCAAGACCCGCCTGAATTTATTCCGGAAATGCTTCGCG
Source organism: Patescibacteria group bacterium (assembly GCA_030017615.1). Taxonomy (GTDB): domain Bacteria; phylum Patescibacteriota; class Minisyncoccia; order UBA6257; family UBA9933; genus JASEIG01. The sequence continues at coordinate 17,925 of JASEIG010000001.1, read as the reverse complement.
TTTATAAAGAACAAGATGTTGATATAGTGCACACGGTGAGAAAATCAAGGGATGGGGAATCACGCTTAAAACTTTTAATAACAAAGTTGGGATATTTTATCCTTAATAAAATTTCCTCCGTTGACATTCAACCTGAAGTCGGAGACTTTAAAGTTTTTTCCCGCCGCGCCGTTGACCATTTAATTCAATTAAAAGAAAATAAACCGTTTATCCGCGGCTTAGTACGATGGATTGGATTTAAACAGACAACTATTGAATATGATAGAGAAAAAAGATTTGCCGGAGAAACAAAATTTCCAATTTTAGGCAAAAGAGTAATAAGTAATTTTTTTGACTCGGCCCTTATTTCTTTTTCCGATGTTCCACTTAAACTGGTGTCAATTATGGGCTTTCTGGTGTCGTTCGGAACTTTTCTTGTTTTGATTTACGTGATGGTCCAAAAATTTTTAGGTCACAATCTTCCCGGTTGGACAGCTATAATGGTGGCTATGTTATTCTTGGGCAGTTTAGAGCTTTTAGCTCTTGGTATTTTAGGCTTATATATTAATTCTATTTTTATAGAAGCTAAAAGAAGGCCTAATTTTATTATTGAAAGCGTTTACGGTTTTGACGATAAACAAAATAAAGAACCTAAAAGAAAAATTAAAACTTAAATTCCACTCCTTTTCTCGGACACTTAGAACAAATCGGAATGGGTTTCCGGCCCTGATCTTTGTGTACTTTTCTCATTCTGACAGCGTCCAAACCATTCCAAACTTTTAATATATCGGTGCTACCCGGAGAAAATTTCCCATATCCTTTAATGCCACTCCAAGTAACATAATCACAGCACGGAAATATATTTCCATTCCAATTAATAGTTAATACTTTCCAAAGCCAATCGCACGGAATGTTAATGGGAAATTGTTTTTTGTATTGTTTTTCTTCTTTATCTTCCATGCCGCGCGGGTTACCAGGCCTGACGCTGAACATAAATCTCAAATCTTTGGTAAATTTTCTAAATAATTCCAGTTCTTGAGTATTGTGTTTATAAAGTATGTAATCAATCATCACAATCAACGACGAACTTCTTTTTTTGATTTCTTTTGATAATATTTCCAAATTTTTTTTAATCAGCTCTATGTTTCCTACGCGATGCTCTATGTTATGCGTTTTTTTGTTATAGCCGGAAACCTGTATTTTAATAAAATCAAGTCCATTGTCTAAAATCATATTGATATTTTTCTCATTCAATAAAATGCCGTTCGTGGCGATCATTGTGGCAACATTGTTATCAGTGGCAAATTTTATTGCCTTTCCAAGATCGTTATAAATAAACGGTTCGCCATTCACGTAAGGGACCGCCATAAGCAATGTATCTTTTGTCTGCTTGATAATAGATTTAAATACTTCCAAGCGCATCATACCCATATCTATAAATCCACACTTTTTATCTGGATTTTGATCATAAATTTTTCCATCCTCCGCTCTGCAAAAAATACACCTTTCGTTGCAAAAATTAGATAAATCAAAATTAATCAATAGCGGGGTAGCCCCGGATTTACCAAGTCTGAAATAATACGCAATATAGCAATAAAAAACGTTTAAAACTTTTTTTAAAGTAATTTTTTTAGCGGAAATTAGCGACAAAACTATTATTAATTTAAGTCTGGAATATTTAGTAAACATCTTTTTATATTAATATGATTATAATTTATTGGTAATATGTCTTAATTAAAAACATTATTTTATCTCTGGCAAATTTTAGTAAATTAAAAATTATTGATGAATAGCCGGAATATATATTTCATACATTTTGTTGTTCCACTTCTTTTCATATGAATTTTTTTTGAAAAAATTGTAAAGTATGTCGTCATATCTATGTTTGCTTAAATAATCATATCTGATTACAACAGGCAACTTCTTGTTCATAAAGTTATTATTTAGAAAAGCAGTGATTTGATCACGATCGTATATTTCCGTCCATGGGCTCGGGAAATATGGTTTCGTTTCTGTTATATAATATATTATTGGCGCAATCCACGTAACCAATATTGTATCGTTTTTTTGAATATATTTCGGCAATTGCAAAAGAAGCTCATTTAAAGGTATTGCTTTTTCTTCTGTAGTATAAATACCTTTTAAATAATTGGAGTTTATTTTGGTATTAAGTAAAAAACGGTTATAAGAATCGTCATAAGAAAATGCGAACGCATTAGTTAAAGCATACGGAATAAACACGGCAAGTATAAAATATTTTCCGCTTTTGATTATTTTTTCATTAATAACAAATGAAATATCTTTCAAATATTTCAACTGTGATATTTTCAATGAAAAATCAATTTTTTTAATGTTATGAATATAATTAACAACAATCGGAAAAGAAATAGGAATTAAATAAAGCGCGTTAATATGTCCTGCGCCCGAACCTAATGGAATTATAATAAATAAAATTAGCATTAATAACGCAATAAGATTCAAATTTTTATCACCTTCTTTATAGTTTAAAACATGCGCAAAAAGAACTGCGTAACACAATCCTGTTAAAAGCGACACCACGCGCCCGCCTATCAATATCCCGATAAAATTATATTCAACATACAAAAATAACAAAAAAAGCAACAATAAAAACAATTTTATGAAAAAATTCAAACGGTTTAATTTAAACTTCAGATATAAGAAAAAACCCAATATCGCTAATAGAAACATTAATATAAAATTACCAAACAAAGAAAAATATCCCTTAAATGTTGAAAAAATAAGCCCCTGCGCGTTATACGGTCCATTATTATTTTGTGTAGATTCCATAAGGTATTTTAAAGACTCAATGTAGTAATTAACGTGCCCGAAAATTCTCATTATAAAATACACAACGGCAAAACTAATTAATGCGCCGGTTATAAACGCAAAATAATGCCTTAGATATTCTTTGGCGCGGATATTTTTGATACACGCATTATAAGGTATCGCAAGAATAAAAAATAACCCTAAAATATTGGGAAGACGGATAAATATATTAAATACCAAAAAGAATCCTGCTAAAAATACCAGCGCGTTATTATTTTTTTTCAGCCCTTTCGTTAAAAAAAGTATTGATATAGCAAAAAATAAAATACTTAAATTACTGTATCCTATTATTGTTAATGTAAAAAAATGATAAGAAAATAAAAAAGAAATCAAAAACCCTAAAAGCAATATTTTCTTTTTAATATATTCTTTTAAGATAAAATAAGAGACAATTACCGTTAAAATGCTTACCAACGCGCCTGCAAATCTCACGCCAATAAGCCCGAAACCACCAAAAATAGACAGCCAAGAACCACCTATAATACTCGCGCCCCACGTTCCAAAAGCGATACTTGTTCTTATGCTATAAGGATCGGAAAATATCAGTCTATAAATTGTCATTATATTTCCTTCATCGCTGAAATTCAAACCATGCCATAAAAATAAAAAAGGATAAATTATAATAATCAGCCAAAAAATACGGATAACAATAAATTCTTTTTTTTCATTAACAAACAAATCTCTAACCCCGTTAAAAAATTTTGATAGATTTAAAAAATTATTGCCCATATATTATATTTTGCCCATTATGAATTCATCGCACGCTTTTTTTACATCATCAATCGAAATCATTTCAATACTTTTTTTAATGCATTTCTCTTTTTTATAATCACAATCTAAAAATTTTTGATATAAAATTTTATGCCGAAAACCATAAGGAAACCATCTTCCAAAAATATCTCTTATGCTGTAAATACCTATTGCTGACAGCCCGACAGACGCGGCTAAATGAATAGTGCCCGTGCTGTTCGCAATTAAAAACGAGCATTTTTTAAATAATTCCATTGTCTCTAAAATTCCAATTTTACCCGCCGCAATCAAATAATCGTTATCTTTAAGATTTTTTATGATAAATTTAGCTTTATTTATATCGTTTTTACCGCCTACAATCACAATTTTAGCATTATATTTATCGCAAAGATATTCAGCAATTTCTCTAAACCGTTCCACAGGCCATTGATTTGTTTCGCGTTTTCCGCCAGAACTTATTGCGACAATAATGTCACTTTTATTAAATTCGCCCCATTTTTTTTCTAAAAGCGCCGAGATTTTTTGTTTTTGTTCTTCAGTAATATTAAAATCAAATTCAACTTTCCCAACCTTAATACCGTTTTCTTTTAAAATATCTAGAAGACTTTCAACCTCTGTTTTATTGGATAAATAATTAACTTGGGCTTTTTTAAATAATTGGATTGTCCTGATTTTAAAACCAAACGCTGATTTTGCGCCAATAGCTCTGGTAAAAATAAGATTTCTAAAAAGCGTTCTGAAATCCGCTAAGTCGTCGGGAAGCTGTATAAATAAATCGTAATTATTTTTTTTTAAATTACTGATAAAATCTATCTTTTTATCAAAGGAATTCAAGTCTTCGGAATAATAAATTTTTAATTCATTAAAATACCAAGTGCCGGTCAATAATTCGTTCGCTCCCAAAGAACCTTTTTCCCCCGGAGAAGTAAGTAGAGTTATTTTAGCGTTCGGATTTGCACGCCGAATGGCGATAAAAGACGGAACAGCGCAAATAATATCGCCTATGTTTCCGATTTTATAAATCAGGATATTTTTAGGGTCTCCTATTTTTTTAAAAAATAGAATCCTAAATAAATTTAAAAAAAAATTTAAGTATTTTATATAACACTTAACTATAAAAAGTTTTATTTTATCCAAAATAGACATTCTTATCGCAATTAAAATTGATGTTTTATAAAATTCAATATAACACTAAAATTTATTTAAAACTGTTTTCGCCCAAAAACGGGACCAATGGAGTTTAGGTATTGAGTTATTATCCGCCCCGCTGAGCCATTTCTGGAACGGGAAAGTGAATCCCATTTTGGGTCGGTCAAAAATTTCTTTAGACAACAATTCTCTTATCGTCTCAACTAATAATGGCTTTATTGTCTTCCCTAATTTTATTTTCGGCTTTAAACTGCTTAAATATTCAACCAAAGGGTGGTCTAAAAACGGCACGCGTATTTCAATTGAATGACGCATTGACATAAAATCCGTATCTTTTAAAAGCTGATTTTGAAGATAGAATTTTAATTCCAAATAAGAAAGCAAATCGGCGGGATGTAATTCGTTTAATTGTTCAATTGTTAAATCGTTGAATTGTTGATGTTCTAAATCGCTGATAAAATTATTAACATCTTGCTCGCTGATATTTAAAATTTTTGCCGTTTCCTTTGGCGTAAATAACCCTCTTACCGCCAAATAAAAATTCAACGGCGTGTCTTTTTTTAAATAATTTAATTTAGCCAAGCGGCCGCTAAACAATGAAAAAATCCTAAGCGAAAATTTTAAAATTCCCGGTAATTTCTGAATTTTTTTCAACAAAACCGCCTTTTTAAAACTCGGATACCCCATAAAAATTTCATCACTTCCTAACCCCGATAAAACGGTTTTTACCCCAGCTTCTTTTGCAACTTTCGCTATAAAAAATGTATTAACTCCGTCAATTGTCGGCTGATCCATCGCTTCAAAAATTTCATCAAAACTTTTTTCAAAATCGTTTTTTATTATTTTTATTTCCCGATGTTCGCTTTTTATACTATTCGCAACCATTCTTTGATATTTTTTTTCCGAAAACTCTTCTTCTTCAAAAACAATGGAGATTGTCGTTATTGGTTTTTTTCTTTGCTCGGCGGCTAAAACCGTAAGCGCCGACGAGTCTAATCCCCCGCTTAAAAAAATACCAAGCGAAGTGTCGCTGATAAGATGGTGGTTTACCGAGCTGGTTAATAATTCTTTTATTTTATAAGCGGCCGTATCAAAATCATCGTTTGATTTTTCAAGAAAAAAATCCAGCGAGTCGTAATATTTTATTATTTTTTCCGAACCGTCCGCGCTTCTTTGAATATAATGGCCGGGCGGAACCGGCAACACATCTTTAACGGTTGTATGCGGAAACGGCACGGACCCGAAAAGCAAAAAACCTATCATCGCTTTTGGATTTTTTTCAATATGAATTAACCCGCTCCCTGAAATTGCTTTAACTGTTGAGGCAAAAACCAATTTTTCTTTGTCTGAAAAATAATAAAGCGGCTTAATGCCATAACGGTCGCGGACAAGAAAAAGATTTTTATTTTTCTCGTCCCATAATCCAAAAGAAAACATCCCGCGCAACATAGAAAAAGAACTATTGCCATACTCCGCATAAAGAGCTAAAATCACTTCGGTGTCTGTATGAGTCTTAAACTCATAATTTTTTTTCTCCAAATCTTTTCTTAATTCCAAAAAATTATAAATTTCCCCGTTAAAAGTTATCCAGATATTTTTGGTTGTCGGTTGCATAAACCGCATTGGTTGCTTACCGGCTTTTGAAAGATCCAAAATTGAAAGCCGCCTATGACCAAGAGCAACCGCGCGTCCATTTTCCAATGATTTTAAAAAAATCCCTTCATCATCGGGACCGCGAAACGCTTGAATATTATTCATTTTTCCGACACTTTTTTTAATCTCTTCAATTTTTACGCTTTTATTTTGATAAACGCCGGAAATACCGCACATATTAGTAGCAAATAACAAGCAATTAGCAATTAGAGAGAAATTATAAATTCTTAATTACTATTTGCTGTTTACAAATGATTTTACTTTTTCATTATTCGGCCAATACTTTAAGATAATTTTCCCCATTTCATTGGCTTTATCGTTATAGCCATGAGCCGAATAAAGATCAAAAAGTCCTTCTAAAAAAATTAATCTGTTGGGGCTGTATCCCAATCCTTTTTGAAACATATTCACGCCTTTTTGATAATAACCCTCGTCTTTAAATTTAATCGCGACTATTTTATAAATTGAACCGAGAGTGTATAAATTTTGATTAAAATTAAATCCTTTTTCTTTTTCTAAAATCGGCGTCATACGGCTTTCGGCTTGTCTTGTAAGAACGTCAACAACAGTTCTGTCAGACTGTTGGTTTATTACATTTGCCAAAATCCCCAAATAATATTGAGTTATTTCATCCTGCCCGACAGGCGAATTAAAATTTAACACAGGATCAAACAATCCGTTTAATTCTCCAACAGTGCGGATTCTTCCGTTTTGAAGACTCAAAACCGCGTCTATATGCATCTGAGATTTTCTCAACGGCAAATAAGATCCGTAATACATGGATAAAAATACAGCCGTTGAAATAATAAACGTAATCACAATTTTAAAATTTTCTTTCATTTGATTAATTATTTGTTATAAAGCGCGAATTTTCGGTTAATTTATAATTCGCAAACGACAAAAACAAGAAAAGATTTATATATATAGACAGAATATCAAAAAGAACCAGTCCTTGCGTTAAATATGCGATGGGTAAAGCAAAAAGCAAGGCTCTGCTGACTAACGGCTTATAACTGACGACTGACGATTTTTGTTTATTATTTTGTTGTTGGTTGCCTGTCCCGAAGAAAGCGGGATTGATTGCCTGTCCCGAAGAAAGCGGGATTGGTTGTTTGTTAAATTTAAAAAATCGCCAATAAAAAACGCCGAAAATCGCCAAAAAACTAAGTAACCCCAGCGCCCCTGTCATTACCAAATAATCAAAAAATATGTTATGCGCCCTATCGTACCAAGCTGTGAATTGCGGCTGATAATATTTTTCAAAAGCGACGGCAAAATTTTCCGGTCCCCAACCCAGTATTGGCCGTTCTTTAAAAGCTTCTATTGACTCTTTCCAAAGCAACAAGCGGGTTTGGAACGTTTCAGTTTGAAAATTAACGTCTAAAATTCTATTACCGCCCGACTCCTCGTGACAAAACGGCATTATATTTATCTCGCGACGAAAATTATATCCTAAAGCGCCTGAAATAATCAGCAAAATCGCTCCGATTAACGCAATATTTCCCGCTTTTCCTTTCGGGGACAAAAAGAAAAAATAAAAAAGTCCGAAAATCGTCGCCACTCCCAATCCCAATAAAGCTCCTCTTGTTTGAGTAAAGAGCAAAAAAATAAAAAATAAAATTGCCAATCCAACCCACATCCATTTTTTTCTTTTTTTCGGTTCTTCGTTATTAGCCAAATACAAAGCATAGAATATCGCAAAAATAAGATACGTTCCGGTATAAGCCGGATTGCCCAGCGACCCCGAAAATCTGGCGCATAAACTTGAACCGACAAAATCTCCGATACCTATAGCGGCTGCCAACCCGTAAGAAATTACCAAAATCGCCGCCCAAATTGAAACAACAAACATTTTTCGCCAAGATTCTTTATTTGTAAAAGTTAATGTCAAAAGTATAAAAAATATAAATAAATGTATAATTTGGAAAACACCTTCGCCTCGTTCAAAATTAGACCAAAAAGATGCGTGCGGATTCACTCCAAAAAAACCCGCCGAAATAAAAATCAGCGTAAACAACGCCACCGCAACAACTGATGGATTTTTAATTATTGACTTTAAAATATTTTTACTTTCCTCTAATTTTTGAGATTTGAGATTTGAGATTTGAGATTTTTGCATTGCCCAATGCCAAATAAAAAACATCAGCGCCAAATCAACGACAGTTCTGAAAAATACGTATTTCCCCACTATAAAAGGAAATAAAGTCCCTTGATAAACAACCGCCGCGCTAAACGGAACCAAATAAAGGAAAAATTTTGAAATTTTTAAAAACATGGTTATTGAGTTACTGTGTTATTAGTTATTATGTTAAATCACTTTTTGATTTTTTCAGATAAGCTGTATAGCCACTAAGAATTTTAATTAATTCAAAAGCTCTTACTTTTAGATTTTCAATTTCTTTAATATTAAAATATTTTTCATCCAAACAAATATTTAAATCATCAATAATTTCATTAATAGAGCCTCTTGATTGCCTGCAAAATTGAATATTTTCTTGAAAATGATACCTGCCTGCCAAATCCTTCCGCAATATTATTCGTTATCGATGTTGCCGCTCTACTCATTTGGCTATATAAATTGAATTTTTCTTCTAATGGAAAATTCTTTACCAATTTATAAATGTCTTTTTTAAATTCTCCCGCTTTTTTATAAACATCAAGATTTTCAAAACTGTTTATTGTCGCCATAATAACAACTTAATCAACTTAATAACTATTTTCTATTCCAAGTTCCTGCAAAACTGGTTTTAAATTCTCATAAATCGGCAATGTTTTTAAATCAACTGCTTCTTTTAATTCTAAAAATGTTTTACTGGACTTTTCATAATTTTTATCAAAATAATAAGCAATTGCCAATTTTAACAAAATATCCTCCCGAAAAACGACCGGGATAACTTCTTTATTATTAAATATATTCAAAGCGGAAATATAATATTTAATAGCCTTTTTATAATCATATTCAAGATCGCCAGCAAAATTCCCTAAAGTTACAAATTCTTCTATCTTTTGTGGAACCCGACCCAAACGCTCTGCTTCACCAATTTCTCTTGATCCGGTTTTTATATCTCCAAGTCCATAAGCCATTAAGCCAAGATAAAAATGCGGTTCAGCCGCAGTGGGATGCAACTTAATGATTGCTTCAAAAGTATTATAAGCTCCTTGAATATCAGCCTGCAATAACTTTGTTTTAGTTAAAACATAATACGTTTGCTGTCTTTTTGGACTAAGTTCTAACGCTTTTTGTGCCAACTTCTCGGCTTCTTCCGCATAATTGCTATTATATTTATGAAAAACATTCTCAAATTCTGCCAAAATAATATAATTTAAAAAATTATTTTGATGATGTTGAATAACTAATCTTAAATGCCCGGCCAATTTATCTTGTAAATCAGCTAAATTTGGATACTCAATACCTTGCTGGTATGCTTGTTTTATAACATCGGCAAAATTTTTGCGGATATCATCAATATATGGCGTTGAAGTCATTAACGCCTTATTAAATGAAAGTAAAGAACTTTCTTTCATTCTATTTAAAAAATAATTTACTCCCCAATATTCATAATTTGCCCCTTTAAATATTTGGTAATTATAGTAAATCGGAACCAGCGAGATAATCAGCAAAACACCAAAAATAATCCTTTGGACAGTTATTGGGTTATTGGTTATTAGGTTATTACAATTAGTTATTAAGTCGTTGGAATAACTTAATGACTTATTAACTGAATAACTGTTTATGAACGCCAGTGTCAAAAAAAACATTAAATAAGTGCCGATAGTGTCAAAAATAAAAAGATTTTGAACAAAATACGCGATTATTATTGCCACAAAAAATATTTTGTTCTTAATCTGCTTTTTAATAAGTGTGTAAAATGCTAAAATAAATACACTTAAATATGCCAACAATCCGATAATACCTGTTGCTGTTAAATATTCCAAAACAATATTATGGGGCTTGTCCCAATGCGTTCCAGTTGTATTAATAAACAAAATTTTCGGATTATAATATTTATCAAAAGCAATTCTAAAATTTTCAGGTCCCCAACCTAAAATCGGCTTTTCTTTAAAAGCTTCCCACCCACTTTCCCATGCAATAAGACGGCTACGAATCGATTCTTGCTGAAAAGAAATACTGGCAATTCTTTTAAATCCCGGAATTTTTTGCCAAAAATAATCGCTGTGAGTAAGCCAAAAAATACCCAATAAAATAATGCAAACGCCAAAAAAACCCGCTGATATTTTGCGTAAAAAAATAAATTGCGTCTGAAAAACAGAATAAAAAAGCAGGATTAAAATTCCGATTGATAACCCCAAAATTACACCAATCGTTTGCGAAAGAAAAATCGCGATTAATATTAAAATCGCTCCCATAACAAGAAGCCAATCTATATATCTACGCTCGCCGCATAGCAAATTTTGTTTTGTTATTTGAGATTTATTAATATTTTCATCCGTATTAATCTGTGTTTTTCGCAAAAAGAGAATATAAAGACCGATAAAAAAATTGAATAGCAAGTAGCCGGCCATAAAAGCAGGGTTGCTAAAAGTAGATCCTATTCTTTCAGGGATGCCAGAATAAATAATATAAAACCATTCATTTGATCCTCTTGATAAAACTAAAAACTTTTGAGAAATTCCAATTAAAGAAACTGCAACTGCCGATCCAAAACTTAAACTCCATAAATATTCCCAACCAATTTCTCTCTTTAAAGACGCGGCAACTAAAAATAAAGAAAAAAAATGAAAAAGACCAACCAGCCCTAAACTTCGCGATTCATTAGACCATAAACTTATCCGCCAATCAGAACCAAAAATAGCCGAGACAACAGCTATGAACATAAAAATACACAAAGATATTGTTAATAGCGTCAATTTCGGCCTAAATTTTTTATTTAAAATCGCCAACCCCAGCCATAAAGCAAAAATAATTTCAGTTAAAATTTGGAAGATAACCGTTTTACTTAACTGAAAAGGAAACATTATTGTCGGAAAATAAAAAAGCGGTATAACAACAACTAATAAATAAATAAGGTATTTAATTGATCTGATAATATTATTTTGAAACACTCCAATAAATATAAAATATAATCAAATTTTTTTCAAATTTCAGAGGTTTTAGAAGTTATTTATTAGTGAAACAAAAATCCGCCCGAAGGCGGATTTTTGTTGTTGTCTCTGTTTTAACAGAGTTTACTCAAAACTGACATTAGAAACAGTGATCGGAACAATTGTACCTTCAAGATTCAAACCATTAGTGGTTGAACCATCGCCCCAATTAATACCCGTTCCATTAGCCGCTCCTGTGGTGCTCGCAGTGTTGATAAAGACCGTAAGAGATTCTCCACCAACTGACGCAGCATTGTTGTAGAAGTTAGAGGAATCAACTCTTACTTTTACAGTCTTTGAAGTTCCTGCGCTGATAGTCGGAATATTGGAATCAAGGTAGGTAAATGAAACGGAACAAGAGTTTCCAACTGATGTACAAGTTGAAGCTGAACCGCTGTTCCAGTCAGAACCAGTACTCGGGTCAATTAAATCGACTGCCACTGAAGTTCCAGTAGAAACCGCTAAACCTTGGAATTTCAAGGTAACAGAATTAACTGTCAACGGATCGGCGCTGTCCGCTGTAAAGGTCAGGTTAGCTAAATCGTCAATAGCTGTTCTAGACCTACCAGAAGTTGAGCCCAATGTCGCCGCAGACAATGTAAGTTTACTTCTTACGGTTGTAATGGCATTTCCTGATACTCCAATAGTCGGAGTAAGAGTTATAGTGCTCGAAGTAAGTGCAGTGTTTGAACCTTGTCCAAGCGCCGTAATATCAGTGACTGACGAAGCGATCTTGAAAGTATAAATAGCGTTGGATGAAGCTGATGTCGAAGAATTACTCGACACATCTCCCTTAAGTTCAAGTTCTAATGAACCGTTTTGAGGAACAACTGGCGGAGTTGTGAAATTAAACACATAAGCCCACGCCACATCGGGACCTGAAACATCGGTTGAACTCGCGGCCACGGGACCGCCAATCATTGTTGTGCCTTGGTAAATTTTAGCGTTACCAAATCCAGCTCTGGTATCGGCATTGGTTGAAGTGGCTGTAATAATCAATGTGTTAATCTTGATCGGTTCCACATTAGAAGTTTCAGTAAATCGGAATGTTGCCAAGCTGTTATTAGTTGAACCCATTACTACCTGTTTCGTTGAAGCAGTACCCGAACCGATTTGAATGCTCAAGTTTGGTCCACTGGCAACAGTTAACGTCTGACCGGCAATACTGGTCGGCGAACAACTAATTGAAGAATTTGTTGACGCACCCGTTCCTGTGCAGGAAGTCAAGGTGGTTACACTGCCCAAATTTGAAGCAGCGGTAACACTTGACAAAATATCAGCGTACACGTCAACTGTCACCGAACCTCCAGACGGAACATTAATAGTCCCGGAGAAAGTAACCGCTTGACTGGCAGTTAATGTGCTTTGTGTCGTTCCAATTTGAGTGCTTCCAACTTTAACCAACAAGTTTTGAAAGTTGGTTGACGAAGCGTTGGTTGTGATTGTTAAATTGGAAATTTTAACTCCTTCCGCTGAAGAAGCGGTTAAAACATACGAACCAATTTTGGCGTTTGACGAACCCTTTGAGTAAGTTAAGTTACCAAAACCGCTGTTTTTCGCCGCTGTCAAAGCGTTGCTGGCTAACGACAAAGTCGCGCCTGAAGCCGAACCGCTGTTAGACGACTGGCTTGAGGTCATACCCTGCAAGTTGCTTCCAGTCATTGTCGGCAAGCTTGCTGTGTATGAGGTTGAAGTCGCGGTGCTCGCAATATCAACTTTCGCTGAAATTGTTCTGGTGGTATTCGCCGGAATAATGTAGTTAATCGGCGAAGCGCTTACACCAAAGTGACACGTTATACTGGCCGCGGCCAATGTGCAAGCGCCGCTTGTGGCACCGCTGGCTATACTGCTGATTGTTGAACCAACCTGCCCGCCGGCATTATCAACCAACGAAATATTGGTTAATTCACTGACTGCGGTTGCCCAACTCGGACCTCCAGCCTGGGTGATTGTAAGATCAATAAATTTAACTTTTACAGCTTCGCCAGCCGCGTAAATGTTGAATTTACCCAAAACGGTTCCCGATCCTCCTTTGGCAATATTGCCTGTTGGAGTATCAGAAGCCGCAGTAACCGTAATAGCGCCCTGATTAATAGTAATCTGGTGGCCGCTGGTTGAACCAGTTCCTCCGCCGGTTACCGTAACCGAAATCGGACTATTGTAGGTTGAGTCGGTAGCTAAAACGTCAAAGGTATTTAAAATACCAAAGTCAAAATTAAAGCTCGGACTGCCCATAATGTCGGCGTAAATTTGCAAATTTGAACTACCGGTCTGAATTGAAGCCGGAGCCGAAGTTAAATCAAAATACGCAGTTCCATCTGAAGCAACTGATGTCAATGTTGAACCAATTTGAGTTCCATTAACCATCAATTTGACATTCTGAATGTCGCTCTTCGCGGCTGAGCCAACTATAGTGTACTTGATTGATTTCAAGTCAACTTTGCTGTTGGCGGCAGTCAATGTCCAGGCAGAAACCAAAACATTGGTCGTGCCGGCATAAACTGCTGTGCCGACTGAAGACGATGCAATCGTCAAAGTGGCAATACTTGGATTGGAAACCGATGTAACGGTTTGTGTGTTGCCGTTCATCGGGAATGTTCCTGTCGGAGTAATAGCGGTATTCGCGCTATCAACGGCAGTAATATCTGTCGCGACATTTAACGCAAATGCGACTGTATTCCCGGCTGTCAAACCGCTTGACGGGTCAATTCCTAAAGTGAAATATCTTGTCTGACCCGCGTTAATGCTTAAATTAAGGCTGTTAAAAGTAATTACTCCTCCTGAAATGGATGCAAATTGAGCGACTACTTTGCCGCCTTCAATCAAGTAAGCGTTATTAACCGCGGTATCGGAAAGAACTCCGGTCTTTTTGAATTTAACGCCGTTAAGCGTTACACCGCCGGAAGTTCCTGCGGTAAAACCGACTTTCAAAACTTCAACTCTAGCCGCGCCGGAGATTAACGAGCTGGCAACCGGGTTATCGCTAGCTAATGAGACTGCTAATCCTGTAGCGGGAGCGGTAACTCCAGTACCTGTCCCAGTACCTGTGCCTGTCCCAGTACCTGTGCCTGTCCCAGTACCTGTGCCTGTCCCAGTACCAGCCGACAATGAATTGACGTATGCTCTCGTTTTAGGACCGAAATATCCTACAGCCGGAGAAATTCCGTTCGCCGCCTGATATTTTGCCAAAGCGGCTTTGGTTAAGTTTCCGAAATATGTAGTTTCATTACCCGCTGACCCAACTCCGCTTGAAGCAACTGCAAATCCTTTTGAATTTAAAAATTGCTGAAGGGCTTTTACCTCATCTCCTTTTGACCCAACAGTGAGGTTGCTGGAAAAAGTAGTTGAAGATCCGCCGGCTGATTGTCCTTGAGAAGCCAATTGTGACTGAAGAGCGTTAATCTGAGCCAACAATTGAGTGATTTGCGCCTGAAGCTCTTCGGCAGTTGCCGCTGAAGCCACAGGAACAATCATAACTGCTCCAGACAACCAAATTGCGGTTGTAAGCGAAAGCCCTACGGCAGAAATTTTTCTGAATGTTTTACTCATTTTTTCTGTTTTTGTAGGTTTTCCGAATAACAAATTTTTAAAGTTCGTTACTCAGTTTTAGACAAATTGTCTCTAATAAAGTGAATTTTCTGGAAAGCTACTCCCTTACTAATCGACCAACCACCAAACTTCTCGTGAGGTAAAGTGGGGGTTTAATACAAGAAATAACTCTGATTATTTAATCGTGTAACGTGCAACTTAAAACACAAAGACACTTGTTTGAGATTTTTTAAATTAAAACTTAATTAAAAAATCTCACATAAAAATCGTGAGGTTTTAATTCTAAACCGACTGGCTAACCGCATACTTTTAATCTTAAACAACAAACTAACCAGCAAGTTTATAACTTTAAATTAGCCTCACTTCTAACCTAAAGTTTAACTTCTTTAATACTTAATACATTGTAAATTGTAGCAAATATTTGTCAAATTTTCAAACATACTTGCTTCACTCGCCAACTGCCCGTTTTTTAGGGCTTTGTAAATTAAACGTAAAAGCGATAAAAACGTTTCATCTTTCAAAAGTTAGTATCGGTTATTGGTTATTAACTCCAACGATTCTATCGGAACTCCGAGTTTGCGTTGGAGTTATCGGTTATATGTTATATGTTTTTGGCGTTGGTTAACCCTATAATACACCCCCGGGCCGGTGCCTTTCCCAACCCTCTCTAATTGGCCGGATTCGCATAATCTTTGAAGATGTAATCTTAACGTTCGTTCACTCACCTGCGGAAAAAAAACTGCAAGATCGCGGGTTGAAGCCCTGTTAATTTCTTTCATTTTATTCAAAATCAAATCATACCAATATTTTTTTTGCCCTAAATTATGGGATTCGGCAATTGCCGAACTTTTTTGCGGCATTATTGCCGAATTATAACTACTCCGGCTAATTCGTTCTGCTACTGGTTTAATAGCTTGCCGAATTGAAAACTTTTCCAAACCATCCGGAAGAACTTTTACCGAATTATTTTGTAATAAATCTGCCGAATTATCCGCTTTAGCTACTGCCAATTTTACTAAATAATTTGGCTGACGAATTGCCAAACCACCCTGATCTTGGCCTATAATCGGCTGTTCAATAAATTTACTTTTATTTTCTATTTTAATCGGGATTTTTGAGGTTATATTTTGTTCTCCGGTAAATATATCTTCAAAATCAATATCTTGCTTATCTTTTTGGATATTATCTCCTAATTTATCTAAAACGTCGGAAAAATTTTTTAATTCCCTATATAAAACGCTTGCGTTTACCGAATTCATAATTCCAGCCACATCAGCCAATCTGATTAAAGTCATTAATCTGCTTATAACTGAAGTTTTAGGGACTCCGTCTCCTGTTTCCAAATTTCCATATTGCAAGGTAAGTTCCACGGAAGCGTTTTCCATCTCTCTTTTGAGTTTTTCCTGCTTTAATAAAGCGGCGCAACGAAAAACCGCCCATGCGATTTCAAACGAGCGATTTTTTATAAATTCAACTTTATCCTGAGCTTGGTCGAAGGATTGATTCATTGCCGATATTGTAATTCGGCAAAATTAAAAGGTCAACCCGGTAATATTACTTTTAATGTTAACTGAGTCAACCCAGTAATATTGCTTTGAAAGGTGAAAATTTTTGGTTTTCACTCGGAAATTTTAATTTCCGAACATCAAAATAATGTTACTGGGATAATTCGGCAACTTTAAAATTATTGACAATGGCTAATTTTAAAGATAGTTTTTATTAGAGTTCTTAATAATTTAATAAACGCAATTAAGCAAAAAAGGAGAAGGCGAATATGAATAATGAAATAGAAAACAAAACAGATGCTCTTCAAATGTTAGACAGGATTGAGAAAAATGTTTTAGGACGGGAAACTTTTGGATTGAATCCAAAAGCTATGGAAATCTTAAGTAACGAAGAGAAAGCAACTTGTGAAGATTTTGAAGAACTAAAAAATCTCATAAGTCCCGAAATAGTAGGTCGGATTGCAAGTACTGCTTCATCTCTATATTCCGGAAATCTTGGAATGGGAAAAATTTCTTCTTTCCAATCCGTAGTTATGAGATTGGGAATGAGAAATGTGAAGGGATTGATTATTGCTTTGCCTTTGTTCTCGCAAAACAAGGATAAAAAAACAAAGGAATTGGAAGCGCGCTGTTTAGCGGTTTCTAAAATGGCAAAACTTATCGCCAAAAGAAGCGGGTTGGCGGATGAGATTGTCAGTAAATTGGAAACAGTCGGAATATTTTCTGAAATAGGCAATGTGATTTTCCGGTTGTATGAATTAAAAACCAAGAAAGAACTGCTTTATGATTTCATAGAACGATATCATCGCTTTATGGCGATGCGATTACTTGATAAATTCGGCCTTGCTGATTTTAAAGAAATCGCATTCTCTGAGGTTTATTCTTTTGAAACACCGTCGGGATATCTCCACGCCGCAAAACTCATAGTGGAAGAAAGTTTCAAAAAAGAAGGGCGATTGGTCGTGGAATCGGCAATGCCTGAATTTGACGATATATCTTACGCTTACGCTCCGGGGCTGGAATTAAAAAACGCCTTTGAAAATCTTGGTCTCCGGGAATACCTTGAGATAATTGTCAGGTTAACTCCTCAACAAATAAGAGCGCGCGAACGCGCCGCAAAAAAACAGGAGGTTATTGCAAAATAAACAAGTGATTCTCCTCAGTATTGTATAACTGAGGGGAATTTTTTTTAACAAGAATTAAAATTTAATCTTGTAATCTTACAATCTTTTAATACAATAAATAATATAAAGCCCGGGTGGCGGAATTGGCAGACGCGCAGGACTCAAAATCCTGTAATCGTAAGATTGTGTGGGTTCAACTCCCACCTCGGGCACCAGAATAGAACTTAACGGTTTTGAACCAACGGCGGAGTGGGCGGCGCTTTGCG
>JASEIG010000019.1 GCA_030017615.1 Patescibacteria group bacterium | reverse complement strand
GGACTCGCTTTAATATCTGGCAATGCAATTCAAGGGGGTTTAATCATGATTTTATTTGCGCTGGGAACCCTGCCGATGCTTTTAACTATTGGTTTGTCCAGTGTTAAATTTTCTCAAAAACCACACTTATCAGCCAGATTCTTAAAAGTAGCTGGAATTTTGGTTTTATTCTTCGCTCTTTACAATATAAATTTTCAGCTAAATGTTTTAGGAATTTCTAGTCTGAGTGATTTGGGTATTAATTCTAACCGATTATCCAGCACCACAAAAAATGACTCGCTTCAAAACGAAGAAGGGCTACCTCCAATTGTTGATGGTAAACAGGTCTTAAAAATGGACGCTTCTTCTCGCGGATATTCACCAAACTATTTTAAAGTAAAAGTTGGAATACCGATAAGGTGGGAAATTACCGACAAAGGAACCAGTGGCTGTACCAATGCCATTATTTCAAAAAGTTTATTTGAGGGAGAAATTCCTTTAACCCCAGGCCAAACTAGCATCAAAGAATTTACCCCTGAAAAACTAGGAAAATATAAGTTCAGTTGCTGGATGGGGATGATTTCGGGAATTATAGAAGTTATAGATAGGGGCGGTGCGGCATCCCAAAACAATTCTTTAAATAGCAACGGAAATTTATTCATTCCATCTGGCTTAGAGAGTTCGGGCGGGAGCTGTGGAGTAAATGGAAAATGCGGTTGTGGCGGAAGATAACAATATGTAAATTTTAATTTTACAAATATGAATCAAAAAACAATTTTAAAAATTTCAGGAATGCATTGCGCTTCCTGCTCGGCAATTATTGAAAACGCGCTGAAAAAAGAGGACGGAATTAAATCTGCTAATGTTAATTTTGCTTCGGAAAAACTTTATTTGGAATTTGATTCAATTGAGATAAGCATTGCCCGAATTCAAAAAATAATAGAAAAATTGGGATATAAAGCGATAGAAGAAACCTTTGAAGAAGAAAAAATGCGCGACCATCATAAAGAGGCAAAAGCGCAAGAAATCCAAAAACTAAAAAGGCGGTTTATTTTTGCTCTAATTTTCAGTTTGCCCATTATTTATATGGTGATGGGCGAGATGGTTGGTTTGCCGATGCCAATAATTTTTGAAAATTATGGAACTATTATTCAGTTTGTTTTAGTGTCGGCCGTCATCGTTTCTTGCTTTAATATTTGGACTTCTGGTTTTAAAAATCTATTGCGTTTGGCGCCCAATATGGATTCCCTTATCTTTATTGGTACGGCCGTTGCTTATTTTTATAGTTTAACCATATCCGTTTTGATGTTTTTGGGGACAAAAGTTGAAACAAGTCTTTATTATGAAAGCGCGGCTTTAATTTTAGTTTTTATTTCTTTAGGCAAATACCTTGAGGTGATGACCAAAGGGAAAACAAGTGAAGCGATTAAAAAATTAATTGGGCTTCAGCCTAAAGAAGCGACGATTATAAAAGACAATGAGGAGATAAAAATTCTTATCTCTGAAGTAAAAGTCGGGGATATTATTTTGGTCAAACCCGGCGAAAAAATCCCAGTAGACGGAATTGTTGTTGACGGCTATTCCGGTGTTGATGAAAAAGCAATCACTGGCGAAAGTATTCCTGTAGAAAAGAAAAAAGACGATGAAGTAATTGGCGCGACCATTAACAAAACCGGTGTTTTGAAATTTAAAGCAACTCGAGTTGGTAAAGATACTATGTTGGCCCAGATTATAAAAATAGTTGAGGAAGCAATGGGTTCCAAAGCGCCAATCCAGCTATTGGCCGATAAAGTTTCTTTTTATTTTGTTCCGTCTGTGATTGGTATTGCTATTTTTGCTTTTGTTATCTGGCTTTTATTGGGACAGCCCTTGGCTTTGGCTTTAACGGTTTTTGTGGCTGTTTTAATTATCGCTTGTCCTTGCGCCTTAGGTCTGGCAACGCCAACCGCTATTATGATGGGCACTGGTCTGGCGGCAAAAAATGGCATTTTAATTAAAAGTGGTAAGGCGCTGGAAATTGCCCGTGATTTAAATATGGTCATTTTTGATAAAACCGGAACTTTAACCAAAGGTGAACCAAGCGTTACTGATGTGGTGAAGATTAAAAACGGGATTAGCGAAAATTCTATTTTACAAATCGCCGCGTCAGTGGAAAAAAATTCCGAACACCCTTTGGCTCAAGCGATTGTCAATAAAGCGAAAGAGGGAAAAGCTAATTTTTCAGAAGTAAAAAATTTTCAAGCCATACCCGGCTACGGCGTTACAGCTGATTTGGAAAATAAAAAAATACTTTTCGGAACAAGAAAATTAATGACTAACAATCAAATTAATCCAAATATAATAGAAGAAAAAATGATTGTTTTAGAAGATCAAGGTAAAACAGCAGTGATTTTGGCTGTAGAAAAAGATATTATTGGTATCATTGCAGTGGCTGATACTCTCAAGGATTACTCAAAAGAAGCAGTTGAGATGCTTCATAAAATGGGAAAAAAGGTTGCGATAATTACCGGGGATAATAAAAG
>JASEIG010000018.1 GCA_030017615.1 Patescibacteria group bacterium | reverse complement strand
ATACGATTGCGAATAATCCGATTAAGATCGCGATGTTTGAGGGTTTGAGGATTTTTTTCATTTTATATACGATTATTCTTTTGATATTATCATAAAATCCGCCACGTTAAAACCTTTCTTATCCGCAAAAACTAAATCCCCTGTTTTTCTGAAAAAATTGAATGAATCGTGATTCTCCAAAAATTGTTTGGGATTTAATTTTAAATTTTTGGCGTTTTTTAAAGTCAAATAATCTCCTATCGCTCCCGCCGCTCCCGTGTTATTATCATTCCCATCGCTCGCCAAACTCAAAAAAACAAAATTATTTGTCGTTGGTTGCCTGTCCCGAAGAAAGCGTGGTTGGTTGCCTGTCCCGAAGAAAGCGTGGTTGGTTGCCTGTCCCGAAGAAAGCGTGGTTAGCCGCATCAGCGCGGCAAGCGCCGCTTCCTGATTCCTTCCCCCTATCCCCGATTTTTGATTTTTGATTTTTGATTTTTGATTTAATATAACGGTGGTCTCTCCCCCTCCCAAAACCGCTTCGCCTGACTTCAAATTTTTTGCCAATCGCGAAAAAATATTTTTCGCTTCTCCTTTTAAAGTCAGTGAAATAATTTTTGGTTTTAATCCCAATTCTTTCGCTTTTTTTGCCATCGCGTTCACCGCGTCGTAGTTAGACATAAATAAAACATTTTTTACATTTCTGAAAAATTTTTTATCCTTCGGTGTTTCTGTTAATTTTAAATTGTCAGCAGTTGGTTGCAGATTATATTTTCTTAAAATTTTTTCTGCATCCGATTTTGAAGTGTTATCTAAAACCGTCGGACCGGAAGCCACCATAGACAAATTATTTCCAATCACATCGGAAACAATTAAAGAAAGAATTGTCGCGGGATAAGCGATTTTTGCCAAATTGCCGCCCTTAACTCCCGATAAATGTTTTCTGATTGTGTTTAATTCTAAAATATCGGCGCCTTTTGCGGTTAATTCTTTAAAAATTTTTTGCCCGCCTTTCATTTCTTCTTCAAAACCACATAAAAGAGCCGAGCCTCCGCCACATATAAAAAATATAACCAAATCTTTTTCGCTTGAATCTTTCAGTAATTTAACAATTTTTTCTGTCGCCGCAATATTTTTTTTTGACGGCAGGGGGTGAGTGCCAATAAAAGTTTGTAATTTGTAATTTATAGTTTGCAGTTCTTTAACATCCAACGCGATTCCTTTCGTAAATTTTTCCCCTAAAACTTTCGCTAAATAAGCGGAGGCTAAAGCCGATCCCTTTCCTACTCCTATTAAAAACACTCTCTTATAGTCCTTCAAATTAATTAAAATTTCCGCCGGTTTTTCATTATCATAATAATTAATTTCTAAAACGCCGTTATTAATCTTAATACGTTCAAAAATAGATTTTTTTATGTTAATCGCCTCATAACCGGCTTCAGCCGTCAATAACGCTTTTTTCCTTAAAGAAGTTTTTGCTAACTTCTTAAAATTAATAGTGTGCATAATTGTAATTATTTATTTAAATATATCACTTTTCCTGAAATTAAACTCACTTTTCTCAAATGGCCTGGGTTTATTTAAAGAACTCCAGTGTTTCTTCTGCTCCAATCATCCATATAAACTCAAATTATGCGAATGTCTGACTGTAAAATTAGCATCTCTAATGGCTTTATAACCTTTAGAAAACCAGTAATCAGCCCATTCTCCGTCTTCTCCTCTCATACCGTAAGCTTCATTAAATTTTCGCCTGTTCCAAAGATCTTTTAAAATAATCGCGTTAGTAAATCCCATCACCCCCATTCTTCCGGATTCAACTAAATGACTTTTGAGCTTATTTAAAGTAATCACGCGCCGAAAAAATCCTGTCCAATCTAAAAATAATTTGTCCCAAATACTCGATCCAGGCAGGGCTTTGACATACCCGTAAACTCCCATAATATTCTGATGATTTTTAAAATTATTCAATCCGTCTTGAAGCCACGTATCAGAGATAGGCAGAGAATGCGCAGAAATAATTACGATGTATTTCAAAGCCGAAGATTTTTCAATCCCGAAATTCAATGCGTAAGGATAAGAAAACTTTTCAAACGGAATTTCAAAAATTTTCACCGAAAATTTTCTTACTATTTCCAAAGTCCGGTCGGTAGAGCCGGAGTCAATAACTATTATTTCAAAATTTTTATATGTTTGACAAAAAAGTTTTTCCAGATTGATTCTAATCCATTGCTCCTCATTTTTAGTTCTTATGATAATCGAGGTTTCTAACATTTTATCTAATTTTTTTTATTCCCGCCCAAATATTTACGCTATCTATTTTTATTTCTATTTTTGATTCAACTTTATCTGTTTTCTGAAAATTAAGGATTTTGGCGCCCACAACATTTTTCAAATTCTTTGCGCCGTCAAGAATTAATTGTTTTAAGGCGCGGTTATCAGTATAAATATACGCTTCAATTCGGTCTTTTGGAGTATAACCCGCTTGTTTTCTCAGGTCCTGAATTACCCTGACCAAATCCCTTAAATTTCCTTCCGTTTTCAATTCCGGCGTGATTATAATATCCAATTCAACCTCATTTTTAATTTTACCGTCAAAAATCATCTGCTTCACATTGACCTCGTCTTTTATTAAATCTATCAATCCTTTTTTGTTTCGGATTTCGGATTTCGGATTTCGGATTTTAAGCGAAGCAAGAGGCTGTCTCACTTTTATTCCCGCTTTTGCTCTTTCTTCCAATACAAGTGAAACCAACTTTCTGACTTCCTCCATTTCTCTGATTATTCTTAATTCATTATTCTTAATTCGTAATTCAACCTTGGGCCAACCTTCAAGATGGATTGATTCTTTGAGATTTGATTTTTGAAATTTGAGATTTTGATAGATCGCTTCCGCAATAAATGGCGTGAAAGGAGCGATTATTTTTGAAAATTCCAATAATACAAATCGTATTGTCGTAATCGCATTTTCCCTGTCTTTTTCTTGTCTCTTATCTTTTATCTCCTTAAACCTTTCTCTTGAGCGCCTCAGATACCAAGTGGACAAATCATCTACAAATCCAGCCAAAGATCTGGAAGCCTTGTCAAGCTCGTAAACATTCAAAGCTTTTGATACTTCAGATTTAACCTGATTCAATCTTGCTAAAATCCATTTGTCTAATATGTTGATTGCCTGTCCCGAAGAAAGCGGGATTGATTGCCTGTCCCGAAGAAAGCGGG
>JASEIG010000017.1 GCA_030017615.1 Patescibacteria group bacterium | reverse complement strand
CTGCCGGCAGGCAGGGAAAAACTTGTCCCGATTTTGTATTCACAAAGTGAATTTACAAAATCGAGGATCCGCAATGGCAAGGCCATCGGGAAAATTGTTAATGTTCGCGGCTTCGCCGCAATTTTTGCCCGCCCGCCCATGCCGAGTCCATTCGACGAAGCTCAGGACGAGGGCAGGATTCCGTTCGAGCTATCTTTAAAATACACCGCCAGTTGGGAAATTATACTTTTCTTATCTTCGGCGTTGGCCAGAAACCAAGACGCAATTTACCGCCTATCATCAAACGCGTCTGCGAATCCACCGCCGGTACGGCGCTAAAAGCAATTATAACAAAAGGCACCAAAAGCCATTGAACAAAATATAAAATATAATGTTTTCTTTTAAACCAAATCGGTTTTGGCGGTAAAAGCGCCGCACTTAAAACCGACGACGCAATTATTCCAGCAATCGTTAAATTAATAATCGGAGAGGTAACTTTAGTTAAATTGTAAGCGAGCAAAGAAATATTATAATCGTATCCGCCAACTAAAGACGGCAGCCAACCCAAAATCAGCAAAATAAACGGCGAAGTGGTCCAAGACCAAAACCCTTCGATAAAAACAAAAGACCAGAATAGCTTTTTCCTAAAAGGAATCTTTTTATTTTTAATAAAACCATAAAGCATATAGGGAATGTTTTCCGCGCCCCAAGCCCATCGCCTTTGTTGCTTGTAAATATTTAAAAACGTTTTCCAGAGATTCGGAGCCGCATTCGCATCCATTGAAACCGGATAATGCAACGGTTCGGTCCGCCAGTTGCCGTTATAATGGAAATAAAATTTCCAGAAAATTAAAGAATCTTCCGAAACTGAATGCGTGTCCCAAAAACCAATCTCAACCAATGCCTTAAAAGGCATTGCCTGCGAAGTAAAAGTGCTTAATTGCTCAACCCGCGATTGCTGAATCATTTGCCAAAACGTTGGAAAGAAAGCCATCACGCGAGAAAAAGCGGGCGCGTCAAAAATATTATTTAAAAACAAGGGGATGGGCTGATAGCTTGAATGCTGTGGATTTTTGCAAGTCAAAAATACATAAGTAAGCCTACCAAAATACTCGGGCATCGTCTGCGTATCAACATCAAAAACCGAAACAATTATTTTTTCATATGGAATTTTAAGCGTATCAATTATTTTCGTTTTTGCTTCCCTTACGGCCCAAGTTTCATTCGAGCCCTTCCCGGGTATTTCGCCTGGCAAATTATATGGATGTTCTGTTATCAAAAATTTAAAAAATTTGTCGCTGTATTTTTTCTCAATTTCTTTTACAATTCCAAGAGCATAATCCCGCGCTCTTTCCTCGAGTGCCAAAACCACAATCATTTTTTCTTTCGGGTAATTTGTTTCTACCAATTTTTTGAAAGTTTCTTCAACCACCGACAACGGCTCTTTATACATAGGCAAAATAACCAAGTGATATATATCAGTCCAGGAATGTTGATTTTTCGATTCTTTCAATTTTTCAAGCCAATTCGTATTCATATTCCTACGCATAAAATCGAAAGAATGCTTCAGGTGGAAATGAAGATAAATAATCCGCAAAAGCCAAAACAGAGTATAAAGGACGAAAAATATCGAAATAGCGAACGGGTAAAAATAACTCAAAACAACTATCGCAATAAAAGTACCCCAGGTTAATGCGCCTGGAAAAATTTCTAAAACCCTATAAAGCATCAATAAATTTTTTCATCTACCAGCAAACCGTTTTTATCAAAAAGCAAAATTCTATCGTGCAAAGGGTCAAAATCAATTGACTTGTTCAACCAAATTCGCCATTCCTTCGACAAAAAATCGGCATCGCTGTGGTAGCGGTTGTAACAACCCCGATAATTAATTTCATCCAGATAAGCGCGGCAAGCTGATTCTCCCAAAATTGAATAATCATTCAATTGATTGCTTGTCGGCACTCGGCACCGCCCCAAAGAAGTGATAATATTCTGACACTTGCCGGTGAAAGAAGTTATTTCATCACGATCAAGGCCCGGACAACTATTGGGAAGTGAAGGGCTAAATTTATAAAATTCATTGAAATAACCGGTGCACTTATTTAACCTGAAACTTCTGACCATCGGACTTGAAGCACGATAGAAATAAACATAATGGCCAGAATTAATAATAATATCGCTCTCGTTCCAAAATCTTAATGGGTTTAAATCGTTGATTGCTTGCGGGATAACAACCAAATCGCCTTTGTTTCCCTTCATTTTCCAACCGGTTATATTAAGCTCTTCTTTTAATGAGGAATCAGCCCGTAAGGCGATTTGAGTAACTGTCTTACTGCCCGAAACCGTGCCGCGACTAACAGAACTTATGCGAACTTTTTGATAATAAGGAGAAAGTTGTTCAACGGTAAAGCCTGTTGGAGGATTTATTTTTGGTTTCTGCGGTTCTAAATATGTCGGGGGTTTTTTATCGACTTTGGGCGGTGAATAGTTTTTTGAAGCATAGTCGCTCTGCGATTTTTGAAAATTGCTCGAAGTCGATTGCGAAACGAACGAAAACGCCTCTTTTAAGCTTTTGCCTTTCAATAAAGCGCTTCCGGCGCCATAAAGCGCCGCTATAAAAATAATAATCAGGATCAGGCTAAAAATGCGATGCATACGTTCATTCTAACTCCGTAACAAAGTTAATCAAGCGATTTGGCACGAAAACAACTTTTTTAATTTTTTTGTTTGCCAATAAACTCCTAACGCGTTCGTTGGCGAGAGCGAATTTTTCTGCCTCTTCCTGATTAACACCGATGCTTGCCGGAATATTTGCCCGATGCTTTCCATTAATCTGCACCACTAATTCAAATGTCTTTTCTTCGATCAATCGCACATCGTATTTCGGCCATTTTTCTTTATGGATTGAAGTTTTATTGTCTAATATGTTTTGCCAAATTTCTTCAGCTAAATGAGGTGCAAAAGGACTTAAAAGAAGCAAAAACTTAGAATAATGGGCCACGGAAACATTTTTCGTTTTCTCAAACTCACTCAACAAAACCATCAAAGCGCTGATCGCTGTGTTGTATCGTAAATTTTCAATATCTTCAGTGACTTTTTTTATTGTTTTGTGCAGAAGTTTTTCAAGATTTTCATTCGTATTATTTTGCGATTGATTCGCATTATTCGCGATTACTTTCCAAACTCTATTTAAAAACCTCTCAATTCCTAAAATCCCCGCATCGCGAAAATCCCCTCCCTGTTCAAACGGCGTTAAAAACATCAAATACATTCTTAAAACATCGGCGCCGAATTTCTCAATATAAA
>JASEIG010000016.1 GCA_030017615.1 Patescibacteria group bacterium | reverse complement strand
TTTAAAATAAATTTGTTACAATTTCTTTAATCAAAGCAATGTTAACCGGGATGAACAATAATATTCATAACTATATAATAAAAGGAATTTTGGGCGCGCTTGTTATTTACGGGTTATATTTGTTTGCCGCGAGTATTGTTGAAATTTGCGTGGTTTGCAGATCTGTTTCATTCAGCAGTTCCGGCGCAACGGGTTCAGAAATAAATATTTTATATCATTATGTGGCGAATACGGCGGTGATGGCGATTTTGGGAGTGATTCTTTCCGTTTTTTCTTACAAATTATTCAGAGGAGAAAAAGAAGCGTTTTTGTTTGTAATGAGCGGGATAGCGATTTTTTGGTCACTTCATTTCATAAGACCCAACGGATTTGCGGAACATTCAATTCCTTTAATTTTGTCTTTGCCGATTTTCATATATTTTTTGGCGAAAAAAGATTTTATGTCGGGAGCGGGCGCGGAAAAACTTTAGTATAAATTTAAAAATATGAATAAAAAAATCGCGATAAACGGATTTGGAAGAATCGGGAGATTGTTTTTCAGACAGGCATTTGAAATGCCTGAGTTTGATATTATAGCAATCAATGATTTGGGAGATATTGAAAATTTAGCGTATCTTCTAAAATATGACACGGTTTACGGGCGTTATAAGAAACAAGTGGCATGTGATAAAGAAAAAAGCGAATTAATGGTTGGCGGGAAAACAGTTAAATTTATTCAAGAAAGAGATTTGACCAAGTTATCCTGGGGCGATTTGGGGATAGATATCGTTGTGGAATCCACGGGGGTTTATGAATCTTTTGAAAAATCAAAAGCGCATCTGGATGCGGGGGCGAAAAGAGTAGTAATGACTGCGCCGGCGAAAGACTTGGATAGCGAGTTGGGAAAAACTGTTTTAATGGGAATAAACGAAAAAGATTTAAGCGTTTGTAAAATTTCTTCCAACGCGTCTTGCACGACAAACGCGGTATCTCCGGTAATGGCGGTGTTAGACGAAACTATCGGTATTGAAAAAGCGATTTTAAACACAGTCCACGCCTATACCAACACTCAAACAATAGTGGATTCGCCTGTAAAAGGAAATGATTTCAGGCGAGGGAGGGCCGGAGCGCAAAATATAATTCCTTCAACGACCGGAGCGGCAATCGCGGTTACGCGCGCGCTGAAAAATCTGGAAGGAAAATTTGACGGAGTGGCAATGCGCGTACCGATTATTTCCGGTTCTTTGGCGGACATCACCTTTGTTTCCAAAAAGAAAACTTCAGCAGAAGAAGTAAACAAAATTTTAAAAGAGGCGGCAGAGTCGGAAAAATGGAAAGAAATTTTGTCGGTAACCGAGGACCAGCTGGTTTCTTCGGATATAATAGGCGATCCGTACGGCGCGATTGTTGATTTAAAATTCACGAAAGTAATCGGCGGAGATTTGGTGAAAATTTTGAGCTGGTATGATAATGAGGCGGGATATGTGACAATGCTTGTGAAACACGTATTAAAAGCGGCAGAGAGCTTATAAAAATTCGAAGTACGAAATTAGAAATTCTAAACAAATTTTAATGACCGAAATAAAAAATTATAAACAATATGATTTAGAGGAGCGAACTTTTAAATTTGCAAAAAATATCAGAGATTTCGTAAAAAAGCTTCCAAAAAATTCTGCCAATATTGAAGATGGAAAGCAGGTTATTAGATCATCGGGTTCTACGGGAGCTAATTACATTGAAGCTAATAAAGCATTAAGCAAAAAAGATTTTATTATGAGGATTAAAATATGTCGCAAGGAAGCAAAAGAAAGCAAATACTGGCTATCATTAATTGGCGCGAACGGCGATGAAAGTTTGGAAAAAGATTGTAATAATCTAACACGGGAAGCCGATGAATTAATGAAAATTTTCAGTTCAATTATAATAAAGTCGATATAATTTGTTTAGTATTTTTTTAATTTGAATATTGTTTCTGATTTCGATATTTGAATTTCGGATTTATGACTATTTACATCGCTTCCGATCACAGAGGGTATAATTTAAAAGAAGTTTTGAAAGAATATTTATTAGAAAAGAAATACGAAGTTGTTGATTTGGGGAACGATTATTACGACGAGAATGACGATTATCCGGATTTCGCGAAATTGGTTGCGGGAGAAATATCTAAAAGTCTGGAAAACAAAGGCATTGTAATTTGCAGGTCCGGAGTGGGGGTTGATATTGCCGCCAATAAGTTTAAGGGGGTAAGGTCGGCGCTGTGTTTTAATCCTGAACAGGCGTATTTAAGCAGAAATGACGATAATACGAATGTTTTGGCTCTGCCGGCGGGATTTATCAGTGATGAAGAGGCAAAGAAAATAACGGATGTTTGGCTAACCACTCCATTTTCCGGAGACGAGAAAGATAAAAGGCGGGTGGATAAACTGGATTGCGGGTTGTAAATGTTTTATAATTAATAATAAAAAAACAGAATGACAAGTCGGCGCATTCTATAGTTTAAAAAATTTAAAATAATCAAAATATGGAACAAATTACATCAACCAATAAAAGTTTTTTGAATTCGGGAATTTATATTTTAGCCGCTGTTTTGATTTTATGCGCGGCGGTCGGAGGATTTTATTTCGGAAAAAAATCAAGCGTAACTGAACAGAAGACGCAAGATCAGATTGTAAGAGAAATTTTTTCCGGTATGCCTTTTACAAACAATTTATTCGGGATAATAAAGGAAATAAACATATCCGGTAAATACATAACATTAGAAGCTAAGGGATTGGCAGGTTTGAATTTGCCGCAGGAATACAGGAATAAAAAAATAATTGTCAATCAGGACACAAAAATAAGATTTTTAGAAAACAAAGACCCCGAGGTGTTTAAGAAAGAAATGGAAAAGCAGGCGAAGAGCAAAACCGACAATTCAAAAG
Organism: Patescibacteria group bacterium; assembly: GCA_030017615.1. Lineage (GTDB taxonomy): Bacteria > Patescibacteriota > Minisyncoccia > UBA6257 > UBA9933 > JASEIG01. The sequence continues at coordinate 464 of JASEIG010000016.1, read as the reverse complement.
AAAATCTTAATCCGGCATCTCCTTTTATTGAAAAAGAAATAAGCTTAAACGACTTAAAGGTTGGAGATCAAATTTCTGTCATAACTGATAATAAGCAGGGGGCAAGTATTTTAGACAATGAATTTACCGCTGTACAGATAATTTTCAATAAAGGTGTTTCTATTCCTAATTTTTAGTATAATCACAAACACAATACTAATACATAATATCTTATCTATCCGTGAAAATCCTCAAACCCTCAAACATCGCGATCTTAATCGGATTATTCGCAATCGTATTGTTATCGGCTCGTTTGGTATTGGGCTGGACCAATCCCTCAATAACTCCTCCCAACGATTCGGGAGCTTTATATTATTCCAACGGAAATATAGGAATAGGGACGACGGGACCGGTGGCTAAGCTGGAAGTCGGATCCGGAGTTTACTCAAGAGCGTTTAGTATCGAAGCCTCCGGGTTAGCTGACA
>JASEIG010000015.1 GCA_030017615.1 Patescibacteria group bacterium | reverse complement strand
TTATTAAGTTATTGATTATTGGTTTTTAGAAATTAAATTTAAATCAGAATTATTTCAATTCAAGGTCGGTTAATTAAATAACAAACAATAAATAAAAAATAACAAATTTATGGATGAACAATTTATAACTTCTTCTGATGCGGACAAATTTAAAATAGGAAAAAAATGGTTTTGGATAGGAATTGCCGTTTCCACATTTAATCTTGTCGCTGGATTGACTTACGGAATCGCTTTGGCGCTGGGAAAAGAACACAGAAAAGAAGGATTGATAATAGCGGGATGGGCTGTTGTCTGGGCTTTAATCGGTTTCTTTTTAATCGGACCGTGGCTGGTAAAATCAGGGCTTGTTCCCAAATTTCAAATAGTAAGATAGTAATATAATAAGATAGATAGATAGTTTGATAATCTTAATAACTACGCTTAATTGCAACTAATATGATTTGGAAAATCAATCCAAAAACCAGCCAAAAAGGTCAGATAATGTTGCTTTCAGCGATGCTTCTTGGGAGTAGCGCGCTTGTTTTTACTTCAATCGCCGGATATTTAATGATCCAGCGGCTAAGAACAAGCGCAAACGCCGTAGATTCCACTAAAGCCATTTTTGCGGCCGATGCCGGAATTGAATGCGAGTTGTATAAAGCAAATCTGGCCGATTTGAATAATCCGCGCTCAATAAATTGCGCAAAATTGTCTTTTCAAGACGACAAAACTCAAATTTATACGGAAATCATCAAAGATAACGCGGGCAGTCCGCAATTTATAAAATCAATTGGAACATATTTAAAATCAAAACGGGCATTTTTGGTCGGTTTCGCGGGAGTTGCTTACAGAGTGCCTTAAATTTGTATTCCTCAAAATAATATGCGCTAAAAATATTTTCCCGACTTGGCGGGTATTGTTTTTTGCGAAAAAAAAAGAAATATTATACACTTTTTAAATAATGAATCTGAATTTTCCGAAAATTGAAAAAAAATGGAGAACTGTTTGGGAAAAAGAAGGAATTTATAAAACAAAAGATAAAGTCAAAGGAAAAAAGAATTTTTATCATTTAGTGATGTTTCCGTATCCTTCCGGCGATTTGCATATCGGTCATTGGTATAACTTCGCGCCGGCCGATATTTTTGCGCGCTTTAAAAGAATGAACGGATTTAATGTGATGTCTCCGATGGGATTTGACGCTTTCGGTTTGCCCGCGGAAAACGCCGCCATCAAAAAGGGAACGCATCCGAGAATCTGGACGTTTAGAAATATAAAAACTATGACGAAACAGCTCAAAAATATGGGCGCGGTATATGATTGGTCGCGAGAAGTAATTACGGCGGAACCGTCATATTACAAATGGACGCAATGGATATTTATGAAGCTTTTCAACGCGGGATTGGCATATAGAAAAAAAGCGTCCGCTAACTGGTGTCCCAAATGCCACACTGTTCTTGCCAATGAACAGGTGGTTGACGGTCGTTGTGAAAGATGCGAAACGGAAGTTATCCAAAGAGAAATTGAACAATGGCTTTTTAAAATAACCGATTACGCGGAAAGGTTGTTAAAAGATTTAGAAAATTTGGATTGGCCGGAAAAAACAAAAATAATGCAGAAAAATTGGATTGGCAAATCGGAAGGATCGATAATCAAGTTTAAAGTTAAAAGTTTAAAGTTAAAAGTTGATGAAATAGAGGTTTTTACCACAAGATTGGACACTATTTATGGTTGCGCGTATGTGGTTGTTGCGCCGGAACATCAGATAATTTCAAATCTAAAATCTAAAATCTTAAATCTGAAAGAAGTTGAAAAATACATAAAAAAAACGAAGGGAAAGTTGGAAAGAGACCGTTTAATGGAAGACAAACAAAAAACCGGCGTAGAACTGAAGGGGATTAAAGCAATTAACCCTTTTAATAAAACCGAAATTCCCGTTTTTGTCGCTGACTATGTTTTGGGAGGATACGGAACAGGCGCGGTTATGGCCGTGCCGGCGCATGATGAAAGAGATTTTGAATTCGCTAAAAAATATAAATTGCCGATAAAACAATCGATTGAATCTAAATTACCAATTACCAATTACCAATTACCAATTATTGAAGATGGTATTCTTATTGACTCCGCTAAATATACTGGAATGAAATCAGATGACGCAAGGAAAGCAATGGCCGAATGGCTTGAACAAAATAAACTGGGACATAGACAAACCAATTATAAACTTCGCGACTGGCTTATTTCAAGACAAAGATATTGGGGCTCTCCGATTCCTTTGGTTTTTTGCGAACATTGCGCTAAAAAAATTAAAAACTTAAAAACTTCTGAATTTAAAAATTTTACCAAAGGCGAACTATTAAATCCCGGCTGGTTCGCGGTTAGCGAAAAAGATTTGCCGGTTAAACTTCCTGATGTGAAAAAATATCTGCCCACGGAAGAGGGAAAATCGCCATTGGCGCATTCGGAAAAATTTATAAAAACGAAATGTCCTAAATGCGGCGGTTTTGCGCGCCGCGAAACCGACACAATGGACACCTTTGTCTGTTCAAGTTGGTATTATTTGAGATATGCGGACCCGAAAAATTCCAAACATTTTGCCGATTCGGAAAAATTAAAAAAATGGCTTCCCGTAGATATGTATATTGGAGGGGCGGAACATACTGTTTTGCATTTGCTTTATTCCAGATTTTTTACAAAAGCGCTTTTTGATATGAAACTTCTTAATTTTTCCGAGCCGTTTTCCATTTTGCGTCATCAGGGAATGATTCTTGGTCCGGATGGCCAAAAAATGTCTAAATCAAAAGGCAATGTTATAGACCCCGATGATTTAGTTAAAAAATTCGGTGTGGACAGCGTAAGAATATATCTGGCGTTTATGGGTCCTTATGACCAAGGCGGTTTATGGCAGTTAAATGGAATAGTGGGCGTGCGCAGATTTTTGCAAAAAATTTGGACAATAAAATTCAAATTGCGGACTGAAAATAAAGAACTTGCGATATTGCTGAACAAAACAATTAAAAAAGTAGGCGAAGATATTAAAGAATTTAAATTTAACACGGCAGTTTCATCACTGATGATTCTTTTGGGAGAAACAGAAAAATCAAAAGAAATTTCCAAAAATAATTTTGAAACATTATTGAAACTGCTTGCTCCTTTCGCGCCGTATCTTTCTGAAGAAGTTTGGAGAAATGTTTTAAAAAACAAAAAATCAATTCATCTGGAAAGATGGCCAAAATACAACCCTAAGACAATTATTGCAGAAAAATTTGATTTAATTATACAAGTCAACGGAAAATTCCGCGATAAAATTTCTGTTTCAATGGGAATAGAAAAAGATACGGCTCAAAAACTGGCTTTAAAATCGGAAAAAATAAAAAATTTTATCAATAACCAGTCCATTAAAAAAACAATTTTCGTTCCCGGAAAACTTATTAATATAGTAATATGAATAGAATTATGAATTATAAATCAGAAATTAGAAATAAATCCAAAACTATCTCAAAAACAGGTTTGTTGTCCTTTCCATTTTTTGTAATTCATTATTCTTAATTTTTCTTATAATGACCCGATAACAATGCTTTAAAATTTTTAAGCAAAAGCCGAAAAATCGGCAATGACGATCGGTAGTAACG
>JASEIG010000014.1 GCA_030017615.1 Patescibacteria group bacterium | reverse complement strand
CGTTTTCATCCTTTCCGTGCTCGCATAGCGGGCATCCTTCTCTGCGACAATTAGAGGTGCAAGTATGAGTCATATTATTTATTTCTTTCTGCCGCCGAAGCGGCGGGCTGATATTGGCCTTATAACTCTCCATATCAGCCCTGTTCCATTCCTTCCCCAGTTAAGTAGGAACAAATGGCTTAACTGAATTATTTTTGAATGTTCTTTTATTTGAGTTCTTTGTTCAGGGGCGAAAGTAGCCGGAGCCAACCCTCGCCCTGGTCAGAACTCTTTGAGTTAAGTTTTTGGCAGTTGGCTCGTAAGCCGGTCGCCTTGCTTCTTAGCTCATATGTAGATATTATACTCTTTATTGACATTTTTGTCAAGTCCCTTTATTCTTGCTAATTTTAGCCAAAATAACTTTTTCATCCACAGGGGCATTTTCTAAAATTTCATATATCCTTTGACGACTGATACCTAAATGTTTCGCAATAGTTTTATAAGTATAGCGATCTTTTCGCATTGTTTGGATTAGTTTTATTCGTTGCTGATTTAAAATTGATAACATAGTAAATACATTATATCAGATATGGACACTTTTGTCAAGCCCTTTCTTTATCATTGCCGCATAAGCCAAATATTTAGAAAGTTTTAAAAGACGATTTCTTTCATTTCTAACTATCTGACTTTTGCTATCAGATTTATGGCCATCTTCACCGGCTGCATAGAAATCATAGTGTAAGTCCCACTCGCCTTTATCTTTCAAAAGATGAAATCTGGGGAAATTATTTTTATTCCAACTCGCTTGGGTTATCCATTCCATATCGTGTTTCTTGCCATAAACGTGGGACATTATTTTTGAATAACCCGCTTTTTCCAAGAGTTTATGGTTGAGGCTAAATAAAACACGCATAATTTTCTATTTTTATTAGAGCTTACCCCTTCTTGTACGGCTATTATATTTATAATCGTATTTTCTATGACAACTAACACATAGCCTCTGCCAATCCTTCAAATCCATATTATATTTATGGTCTTTGTTTGACCACTCATACCACTTTTTATCCGTTCGTTTACAATGTTCACAAAAGCTGGGGCTCCCTAACTTTTTTATTATCCTAATGTGAATTTAGATTAAGGGGTTAAAATAAGAGTTGTTGGGCTAATCTTTTTTTAATTATTTCACAATACTCGCTACTAATTTCAGAACCAATATATTTTCTATTCAAATCCATACAAGCGCGCGCGGTCGTACCACTTCCCATAAATGGGTCGTAAATTAAATCTGTTTCTTTTACACTTCCACGAAGTAGTAATTTTTTCCAAAAGTTAATAGGTTTAGGACAACTATGTTGTATCCATTTTTCAGAACTCTCATTATGAATAATTATATCTTGTCTCGCGCCTAAACAATTTTCTAAATATGGGTCTTTTCCATAAACTAAAATTGGTTGCCAACAAGTAAATCCCCAACTATTTCTGTTTGTTCCTGCAGAATTAACCCAAGCCATTACCCATTTTGGTTTTGGGTATTTCCAAATGTTTGTATGACCGCATGTAATAATTGCCCTTTTGCTAACTCGTAAAATTTCTGGCATTACTTTATCTAAAAGATTTTTTAAATTTTCTTCTATATCTTCCCAAACATCATATTCATAATTAACTCCATAAGGCGGATCGGTTAAGATTAAATCAACAAAATTATCTGGCATTCTTTTCATAGTCTCTAAACAATCTCCTAAAACAATCTTATTGATTAAATCAGTTGGACGTTTTATTTCCTCTGGTTTTATTATAATGTTTCCATCCATAATTTATTCTTTAAACAGGCGACCTCTGGCTGTATCGCTTTAAATTTGCCCAAATTTGCCCCTTTTCCCGTGTTTTTATGCTTCGGGCGAGGCATTCAGGGCAGTTTGATTATAAGTCTTTAAATAATAAATACCTTGGACATATTATTCTCTTGAATTTATTGCTCCAAGAACCTCTTTTAGCAAATCTCTGATCTCGGTTAAGAGTAAAGTTTCTGTGGTATTATAATAATCCATTGTTTCACAAACCTTTTTACATTCAGAGCAATGCCAAATCCCGTCTGATTCTTCTTTGGCGATTATTCTGCGGCAAATGCTGTATTTATTTTTCATACCAGGATTTTAAATTAAATTTATTTGTTCTTTGGCGTATAAAATTATCTCTTGTTTGGAAATGCTTTTATTTTTTCGCATAAATTTTTCAATAAAATTTATATCAAGAAAATAAAGCGTTTTATTCCAGGCTATCGCCAGCCAGGCATCCGCGCCGCAGATATTAAACCCGTCAAATCCTTTTAAGCCCAAAGATTGATCGCTGATTTTTGAATAAAAACAGCTGTTTTTTACCTGCAACAGGGAAGGGACTTGACATGCTTGAATATCGCTTTTAAAATTTAACCTGTTTTTTTTCAGCCACTTGAATTCTATGGCGAAAGATTTGGTTAAAAAAAGCGGCAAAGGTTTTTGTTTCCGTAAAAAATAATGGAAAGCGGAAGTCAATTTTTTTTCCGTTTTAATCATACTGGGTCTTAATTCTCCATTTTTTAATTTGATATAATTTTCTGCGGGCGTAAAATTGATTGCGAAAAATGGCGTTTTGCTCATCGCAAATATCTATGATTTTTGCTGTCTTCCCTTTTAGCAGGCGAAGTATCCGTCCCGCAGATTGCGTAGTGAGTATTTGGGATTTTAAATCGCCTGCGATAATAAGCGTATCAAGTTTTTCTATATTAAATCCGGTTCCCAGAAGAGAAAAAGTGCCGAGGATAATCTGAAAATCCATTTGATTTTCTCTTAATAAACTGATTTTTTCTCCCAAATCCCTATCTTCGCTTTCGGCCATTATAATCCCATCGCCGCATGGCAATAATTTTCTGATATTTTGATAATGTTCAATTCTTTTGCACAAGATCAAAACCTTTCTGCCTTGCAGGGCCTCGCCAATGGCTAAACCGGCTATCAGAGTATTGCGGCTTTTATCGGCAATCATATTATCAACCATTTCGGCGTAATTTATTTTAATTGGAATAAATGTCCGGCTATTTATTACTTCCACAATTGGTTCTATGGCTAAAGCCTCATATTTTTCTATTATTTCGCCAAAATAAAAATGAATGGCTTTGGTCTGGCCGTCTTCCCTTTGCGGCGTTGCCGTTAAACCATAAAGATAAGACGGTTTAAATTGTTTAATTATTTCCGCCCGTTTATCGGAAACAAAACATTGGCACTCGTCTATAAACAAAACGGAAGTATTATTTATCAGACGGCTTAATAGTTCGGGATTTTTAAAAAGAGACGCCGCCGACGCAATGGTAATATCTTTAATTGTTTTTTCTTTGCCGTTTATTATCCCTGGTTCATAATTCCAATGTTTTTTCATTTCTTCCATAAATTGAGCAAGAATAATGTTGGTAGGAACAAGAATGGTGGCGGTTAAACAGAGTTCTTTAATGATTTCTAAGGCGAGAAATGTTTTTCCACTACCCGTGGAAAGCGAAAAAACGCCTTCTGCGGGCTTATTGGCCTTCCAGTGTGTGAAGATGTCATTTTGGTAGTCCCGAAGCGTAATAGATGGCAAAAAATGCGAAATTCGGGCTTCCACAAGCTCATTGCTTATGGAAAAGGCGGGCAAAAATCGCTTAATCCGGCTGGCCATGCCTCTGAGAACGATAATTATGTTGTCTTTTTCTTCAAAATATCTGAATTCTTTGGGAGTTTTGCCAACCCACTTGCCCATATTTTTCATCTTCCAATATATTGGATTCGGCAAAGTCAGGGTTTTTCTGATTATTTTTTTCTTTTCTTCGGGACAATCAAAAATGAAAATTTTATCGGAAATGATGATTTTACTCATAAATTCTTTTTAATCGATTGAAATTCCTGAATGGCAAATCGTCTTCCGCTTCCATTTCCGCTTCTATTTTTTTTTTCGTTGTCGGAAAATCCAGATGCTCTGAACATCTGTCTCCATAGTATTTTAAGGTGTCATACCATTGAAGACATGCCTGACATTGCCTTTTATGGGGAAAAATTTTATCCTGATTTTTATTTATTTTCACGTCTTTAAACAAATCATTTTCCATAAAGAAAAAAGAAAATCGGAGTAAAAAAGCGGGCGGCTTAAAACTCCGATTAAATAATTATAATTCCGGTTCTTCTTCCGCTCCTTCTTCCGCGGAGCCGGCGGCGGTTTCTTCCGAAGACGCAGCTTTGATTTTTTCCAGGTTATACATTTCCTGGAATTTTTTTAAGGCGTCCAAATCTTTTTCACCCAGATATTTCGGCTCAATGAGCTTGCAGGCATTGCCTTTGCCGGTATCTTTATCTCCGGTGTAAATAAAGCCCATAACAGCTCCCAAGGGAACTTTGTCCACTCCGAAAATGATTTTTACATTTCCGCCTTTGGGCCTGTTCCGTCCTCCCACCATCATTTTTGAGCCGTCGGCAAGCAAAAGAACGTAGTTCTCTTGTTCATATCCGTATTTATTGGATATGGAATTAAACTTGCCGACATAAACGCCTTTTACCCTGTCGCCGGGAGTTTCCCAAGTTTTATAGGGAAATCGCAAGTCTCCGGCGGCGCTGAATAATTTATCCTCTTCCTGTTCCATCGCGGCTTTTGCCATATTGGATTGATTATGAACCCTTTTTAGGGTTCGTGATTTAATGCCCGCTTTTTTTTAAGATTTTAAATTATCCCTGATTATTTTTTCCTGCTCTTCAAGAGATAATTTTTTAAATTCCTGTCCGGATAAATGAATTGATTTCTCCGGTTTAAAAGACATTTTGGCGATTTGGCGATTGGCAATGGAGATAAGAACCTGATTTATTTCTTTTTTATTCATGGGCGGAGAACATTTAAAAGTTCCCCAAAGACAACAAAGCTCTTTTACCATGCCCCAGCGGTTTCTTTCAATGCGGTTAAAGAGAAGCCCCGCGATTTTTGCCAGCGTATCGTTTCTGTTGCCCATTAAGGCGCCGTTTGAGATAATTTCTTCCCACTGGTTATCGGTTAATTTTTCTTTTTTTAATTGTTCCAAAGGCAAAATATCCAAAGGAAAATCGGCAATCATTTCTTTATCAAAATCAAAAATCGCTTCATAATAATTTCCATTTTGATGTTTTACTCCGGGCGCGACCACAAAACCGCCTTCCGAACGCAAGTCCGTTCCCGGAAGCATTTTGGTTTTATTCACGGAACCGGGGACGTATTTGTAATAATAATGAAATCCGCCGCCGCCGGTTTTTATAATAAGCGTAGGCGGCAATTTAAGGGTTTCCAGGGTTTTTAAGCCATTAACGTCTTTATCAAAATCAATAACGGTTAAATTGGAAATGGCGCCGGTAATGATGCCGATGGAATAGTCTGGATTTTGTTTCCACCAATTTTTTACTTCTTCTTCCGCGGGAAACCGTTTTTGAAATTCTTTCCATTCTACGGGAAAGGATGAAGGATTTTTTTTGCCATTGGTTACCCCCCGGCCTATAAGGAAAGGAAAAATAGAAAATCCTTGTTTGAGGTATGCAAGAGCTTTTTCCAGCATATTATAATGATTGGGAATTATCATTAAGAATGATTTTATATAATTTTTTGCCGTCTAAAATACGATCTTGAACGATTAAACCGTTTTTTTCGT
>JASEIG010000013.1 GCA_030017615.1 Patescibacteria group bacterium | reverse complement strand
GCCTGTCCCGAAGAAAGCGGGATTGATTGCCTGTCCCGAAGAAAGCGGGATTGGTCGTTGGTTCACCAGTATATATTTCATAAAAAGAATAGGTATTCCACAATCTTAAAATAACTTTTTTGTAAATTTCATCAACGCCTTTTTCGGAAAAATTAAGACTTTCCGCCCTCACTGCCGGTGAAGAAAGCAAATACAACCGCAATGCGTCCGCTCCATATTTTTCAATTATTTCCATTGGGTCCGGGTAGTTTTTTAATTTCTTGCTCATTTTTTGGCCGTTTTCCGCCAAAATAATCCCGTTTACCACCACGTTTTTAAATGCCGGCTTATTAAACAATCCGGTGGACAAAACCATAAGTGTATAAAACCATCCCCGTGTTTGATCGATTCCTTCCGCAATAAATTCTGCCGGAAACCGTTTAAGCGAGGAAAGTTTATTCTTTTTGTTTCTTGTCCCGTAATTATCCGAGCGACGCGAGGATATACTACTGGGGTCAAAAGGATAATGCGACTGACTATATGGCATCGCTCCCGATTCAAACCAACAATCAAAAACATCGGGTATTCTTTTCATTTCTCCTTTGCACTTATCGCAAACAAACCTCACATCGTCTATGTAAGGCCTGTGCAAATCAAGTTCATAATTTTTATTGTGCGAAATGGGAGTAAAATCCAGTTTTTTAATTTCCGCAAATTTTACAAAATCATTTGCTTTCCCGCGCAATTTTATTGTTTCATCCGTATTCAACCCCTGCGATCCCGCAAATAAATTCCAAATGGGATATTCGTGACTGACTATTAAAATATTCTTGTTTGAATATTTTTTATCCGCATCATACAGAAATTCAGTTATTCTTTTTTTAAGGTCATTGAGATTTTCTCCTTCCGGCGGAGCTTTTAAAAATTTTTCCTTAAACGATGCGAAATATTTATGGTAATCATCGCCTGTTTTTCCGTCAAAAACACCGGTGTTAATTTCACGCAATCTCCTGTCAAAAATTATTTTGGAAGTTTCCAGCTCAATTGTTTTTGCGACAAGTTCCGCGGTTTCTTTTGTTCTTAAAAAATCCGAAGAAAATATCAAATCAATTTTCTGTTTCTTTAATTTCTCAGCCGCATCAATAGCTTGTTTTTTCCCTTTTTCAGTCAAACGATAGCGATTAGCCTCTATTTTTGAGTTAATTATATTTTGAACATTATTTTCAGATTGGCCGTGGCGCATAGCAAAATATTTATTCCCTGATTTCGGAATTAATTTTTTAATTTCAGCCACTGAGCCAACTGTTTTTATCTTTTTACATTTGTCGCATTTCCATACCGGAAGCGGAGCTCCCCAATAACGGCTCCTTGAAACTGCCCAGTCTGGAGCGTCTTTTATCCAATTGCCAAATCTTCCCTCTCTTAAATAAGGCGGGATCCAGTTGGTTTTTATATTGTTTTCCAAAATTTTTTTCTTTATGGATGTAACTTTTACGAACCACGAAGAGGTTGCGTAATTTAAAAGCGGCGTGTCGCATCTCCAGCAATGCGGATAAGGATGTGTAATTTTTTGTTTTGAAAAAAGTTTGTTATCGCGCGCCAGCCATTTAATTATTTCAATATCCGCTGTCTGCGAATTCTGCTCCATAGCAGAACCAAATTCGTTGCGTGTCTCCGCTTTCGGCTTTACTTTCATTCCCGCGAAATCCTTTACTTCAGGTTTGAACTCTCCGCTTATTGAAACATGTTGGATAAAAGGCAATTTTTCTTTGCGCGCTAAATTTAAGTCATCTTCTCCAAAAGCCGGCGCAATGTGAACAATACCAGTCCCCTCTTTTGCGGTCACAAATTTCGCCCCGTAAATCTTCCATCCTTTCTCTCTGTTCTCTAAATCTTTTTTCTGATAATAATCAAAAGCTGGTTTATATTTTTTGCCGACTAATTCACTGCCTTTTATTTCTTTAATTAATTTATATTCTTTATCTTTTAATACATCGCTAACTCTGTTTTTAGCAATAATAAATCTGCCATTTTCCCCTTTAATGCTTAATATCTGATACTTAATATCTGCGCCAATTGCCAAAGCCACATTACCCGGCAATGTCCACGGGGTTGTTGTCCAAGCCAACAAATAAGTTGTCGGTTGCCTGCTCCGAAGGAAGCGGGGTTGGTTGCCTGCTCCGAAGGAAGCGGGGTTGGTTGCCTGCTCCGAAGGAAGCGGGGTTGGTTGCTTTAGCTCAAATTTCACTGTTGCCGAAAGGTCGGTAATATCTTTGTATCCTTGCGTTACTTCAAAATTAGACAAAGTAGTCTCGCATCTCGGGCAAATATGCATTGATTTATAACCTTCATAAATTAATCCTTTATCATATAAAGTCTTAAAGACCCATAAAACAGATTCCATATAATCCTTGTCCATAGTCTTGTAATCGTTTTCCATATCAACCCACCTTCCTATTTTTGGAATTATTTTTTTCCAATCGTCCGAATAAGACATAACGCGATTACGCGCCGCTTCATTAAATTTCAAAACTCCGATTTTCTCAATATCTTTTTTAGTTTTAAGACCAAGTTCCTGCTCCACTATATTTTCTATCGGAAGCCCGTGACAATCCCAACCCCATTTTCTTTCCACATATTTTCCCTTCATAGTCTGATAGCGCGGGAAAACATCTTTTATTATCCCCGCCAAAATATGTCCGTAATGAGGCAATCCGGTGGCAAAAGGCGGACCGTCATAAAAAACATAGTCTTTTGATTTTTTACCCTGAACCGGCCGAAGAGTCTTTTTTAAAGTTTTTTCAAATATTTTCTCTTTTTCCCAAAATTCCAGCACTTTTGATTCAGCTTCCTTGGGAATAAAATTTTTTATTTTCTCCATTCGCATATTTATATTTGGCGCAAATTTGCGTATTAGCGTATATTCCTTTAAAAATACAGAAAAAAGCCTTATTTTTCAAGGATTTTAATTATTATTATTTAAGAATTTATCAAAATAATTTATTCCCTGCCGCGCGCAATTAAAATAATCACAAACAAACATAAAGAAACTGCGGCTGAAATAAGGCAATAAAAACAAAAGGCGCGCACAAAAAACGCTTGAATCGCCAGAAGATATAAAGCGAACACAAACCCAAGCGAAACCAAATAAAAAATAATTTTAAAATTTTTCGGATTTCGCGTTTCAAGATATCTTATAGAAAGAAAAAAGACGGCAAGATAAAAAAACACGCCAAAAAGAGAAAGCGGGATGCCAAAAATATTGGCATAAGAAGAATTCGCCGCCGTTATACATCCTTCGCCCACAATGCAATTCAACGGACTGCCTAAAAACTTTTTAACCGTTAGATATAAAGCGTCAATAAACCCGATTAAACTCAATACTAAAACAAGATACGTTGAAATTTTTATTTTTTTATCCATTATGCCTCTTAAAATTATTTTTTATTTATTTCCCGCTCAATTAATTTTTTAAAATCCTCGTAATTGTTCGGATTTTTTATCTGATTTCCGTTTAAAAAGAAAGTTGGCGTGGCATTAATTTTATTTCTTTGCCCGCTTGTCAGATTTTTTTCTATTTTCTGCCGAACCTTATCCGATCCCGCATCAACTTTGAATTGAGCAATATCTAATTTAAATAATTGCGCTAAAGATAGAAATTCGCTTACAGTGTCATCGCTGTTTGACCACATTGCCTGATTATCAAATATGGCATAATTCATTTCCCAAAACTTTCCCTGTTCCTCGGCCGCTTCCGCGGCTTCCGCCGCCGCCATTGCCCATTTGTGATTAGGCAAAGGAAAATGACGATAAACAATTTTTAAGTCATTCGGAAAATCAGCCTGAAGTTTTTTTAACATTGAAGCAAAAGTGGCGCATGCCGGACATTGAAAATCGCTGTATTCCACTAAAGTTATTTTTGCGTTTTCGGGACCTTTATAATAGTCATCTGCCGCAACCGGGTCTAAAAGAACTCCGCTTGTTTGCAAATTTTCATTTTTGACAACCGCGATTATTCCAAAAACAATCCCTACAATTCCCAAGATTATCACGCTCCAAATTAAAATTGAATATTTTTTCTCGTTCATATACATGTAAATTTTCTTAACTAACTGCAAAACCCCCATCCGCAACTCGGGCATTTAAGACATCCTTCTTGTCTGGCAAGTTTTGTTTTGCATGTAGCGCAATAAGTTGTCTGTTTTATTTCAAATTCATTTTGGCTGACCAGTTTTGCGAGAACCGACGGAGCGGGCGAAATATCTAAATCATTTCCGGCGCCTCCTCCGGCTTTGTGATAAACCGCCAACCCCTTCGCTTTTTCGTCTTTCAATTGAATTAAATCGCTTTCTTTTGATTCTGATTTTTTATCCTTTTTCCCTCCGCTTACCAAAACCTGAGTCTTCAACGATTTGTCCCGATAAATTGTTACACCCTTGCAACCTAATTCATGAGCCATATTATAAATTTCTTTCACATCATCCACTGTTGCTTCTGACGGCAAATTATTTGTCTTTGAAATTGAGGCGTCTGTCCATTTTTGAAATGTCGCCAATACTTTTACATGGTCTTTTGGCGATATATCCATAGCTGTCACAAAAATCTTTTTCAGTTTCGGCGGAATATATGAAAGTTTTTGAATGCTTCCGCCCAAAGCCACAACATCTTTTATTAGAGCTTCGTCCATTAATCCTTCTTTTTGCATTCTTTCCTCAAACACCGGATCAATGTAAAAAAAACTTCCAATCGCCACGTTTTTTTCAAACACAAGCGAAAACACCGGTTCAATTCCCGATGAACAGCCCGCTATCATTGAAATGGAGCCCGTCGGCGCTATTACGGTTGTAAAACCGTTTCTAATTCCGTATTTTTTAATTTGACCGAATAATCCTTTCCAATCCAAAATCCAGGATTTTATGTCTTTTGACCCGCTAAACGGAAGCTTTCCTTCTTTATAAAAAGTTTTATCGTAAAGCGGAAGTCTTCCGCGTTCTTTGGCAAGATTTACGGAAGCAATTTTGGAATTATAGTTGATAAATTCCATAAGCTTATTCATAAATTCAAATCCTTCTCTTGAATTGTAGGAAATTTCAAGTTCAAATAATAAATCGCCAAGCCCCATTATTCCCAACCCAAGTTTGCGCGTTCCCAAAGTCATTTCTTCTATTTCCTTTAACGGATATTTATTAATATCAACAACATTATCTAAAAACTTCGTCGCGATTTGAACGTCATTTCCCAGTTTATTCCAGTCAAAAAACGATTTTTCCCCTCCGTTTTTTCTTAAATAACTCCAGACATTAAGCGACCCCAAATTACAACTTTCATAAGGATAGAGTGTCACCTCACCGCATGGATTTGTAGACTCAATCGGTCCCAAACCCTTCAAAAAAGGATTATTTTCATTGATTCTGTCGTAAAAAAGCACGCCCGGCTCAGCCGATTCCCATGCCTGATAAGTAATCATGTCAAAAATTTGTTGGGGGTCTATTTCATTCGTAACTTTCCCGCTTCTCGGGTTTACGAGCTGATAATTTTTGCCTTCTTTTAAAGCAGTCCAAAATTCTCCTTTAAGCATTACTGAGATATTGAAATTTTTTAACGCCTTGTTTCCTTCTTTCGCTTTTATAAATTTTTCAATATCCGGATGATCGCTGTTTAAAATTCCCATATTTGCTCCTCTTCTAATCCCTCCTTGCTTGATTACTTCAGTCATATTGTCAAACATAGACATAAAGCTTAAAGGACCTGACGATGTCCCGCCGGTTGTCTTTACAAAATCGCCTTCCGGCCTTAATTTTGAAAAATTATATCCCAACCCTCCTCCGGATTTAAAAATAATTGACGCGTATTTCAACGTATCCATTATGCTGTCAATGGAATCTTCAATGCCTAACGTAAAACAAGCGCTTCCCATGCCCAAATGATTGCCAAAATTCGCCAATGCCGGAGTATTCGGCAAAAATTGGCGGTTTATCATTAAATTATAATAATTAGCGATCTCTTCCTCGTATTTATTAAAATATCCTTTTTTAAAAAGCTCCAACAATCCGCTCCATGTTATTTTAATTTGTCTATTTTTTACGTATCGCGCGTACAGTCTATGCATCCCTTCTAAATGAAATTCATTTAATTTATATTTTCCGATGGCAAGTTTCCCGTCCAGTTTCTTCGGTTCAAAATTATCATCTGCTTTCATTTCCCTGCCGCCTTTCTTTTGATAAATTTTTGAGTCATAAAAAATAGAAGAAATAGCCGTATGTGTTGCCACTCTCTGAAAAAGCTGTTTGGGAGATTCTATAATTTGGCCGCTTTCATTTTTTTTCAAATATCTGCTGGCTAAAACTCTTAAAGCGTTAATGTCAAATTTTTTATCAACTTCGTCAATTTCTTCTTTGTTTAAAATTTGCTCTTTCTGGCGCCTGATTTCCAACCGATGCTCCCTGTAAAGAATGTAGGCTTTGGCGATTTTTGCGTGAGCGGTGTCAATTAAAACAGCTTCAACGGTATCCTGAATTTCTTCAACTTGCGGAACGGCGCTTTTTTTTAAGTTTTTGCCAACTCTTAAAACAACTTCTTTCGCAAGCTCTTCCGCCAATTTCCAATTTGGTTCTCCCACCGCCACCGCCGCTTTGTAAATAGCATTGGTAATTTTTTCAATATTAAACGGCGCAATTTGGCCGTTTCTTTTTTGGATTGATTTAAACATGCTAAATTTTTATAAATTTTAGAGCGAAAAGCGAAGAAAATTTATCTAAAAATTTGAGCGCCGAGCGCATAAATTATTTATGCGCTCGGTAAAAATTTAAAAATAAATTTTTTTAATCTTATAAAATATCTTTATCC
>JASEIG010000012.1 GCA_030017615.1 Patescibacteria group bacterium | reverse complement strand
ATCCGGGTAATATTAAATTAAACATTCAAAATACGGCAACCACAGGGTCGGCACTTAATGTCAATAATTCCAACTCCGCGGGATGGTGGGCGGCTACTGTTTACGGCAACGCGTACGGACTTTACGCAAACGGAGCAAGTTACGCGCTTTATGGAGAATCTAATTCAGGATACGGAGGATATTTCTACGGATTTGGAGGAAGTTTTTCCCAAAATACCTCCGGATATTATTTATACGCGGGACATCCCGGATCATCCTGGTCCGCTTACGGAAACGGAAACGCTTATTTCAGCGATGTTCTATTAGGTTCAACAGGAAGGTGGTTGAGTTCGGCGGGGATACGAGGTCTTCCGGTTTATGAATGTCCCAGAGTGGAAAATAACGATTATAGCAATAATTGCATAGGGCAACTCACAAGACTAGGAAGTTGTCACGATGATAATTATAATTGGTATACTTGTAGTCATATTGGCTATCTTGTCCAATAAATCATTTCTTTAAAGAAATACATTTGTGCGACAAGTCTTAAAATAAAAACCCTTTCGGGTTTTTATTTTTCAAGACCTATAGCTTTTTTGATTTGCTTTATTTTTGGATTAACTTTCTTTTCCGCTTTTTTTCTTCCTTTTTCAATGATTTTCAAAATATATGAAGGTTTTTTGGAAAGCAATTTCTTTTTAACCTGAAAAGGTTTTAAACTTTCTACAATAAGATCGGCGAGTTCTTTTTTAAACTGGCCGTAATTTTTTTCTTTGAATTTTTTCTCAACTTCTTTTGGGGATAGCTTACTGAATCCTCCGTAAATTCTGATAAGATTTGAAATAGCCGGCTTTTTTTCCGAATCGTAAATTATTTCCGTTCCGGAATCGGTAACCGCTTTTTTAATTTTATTTCTGATTTCATCGGGAGAGTCGTCCATAAACAAACATCCTTCGGGCATTGATTTAGACATTTTTTTATAAGGGTCGCTTAAACTCATTAGTTTCGGGACTTCCGCCAACAACGGTTTTGGTTCAACAAAAATTTTCTTTCTGCCTACGGGAAATTTGGAATTGAATTTTCTCGCCAAAGTTCTTGCCAGTTCCAAATGTTGAAGCTGGTCCTCGCCGACCGGCACGAATTCGGCGTCGTAAAGCAGAATATCCGCGGCTTGAAGAACTGGATAATTAAATAATCCGGCGTTTACATTTTCTTTTTGGCGTTCGGATTTGTCCTTAAACTGGGTCATTCTTTTTAATTCGCCCATAGGAGTGATGGTATTTAAAATCCACATCAACTCTGAATGTTCCGGTATTTGAGATTGAATAAAAATAACCGATTTTTCCGGGTTGATTCCGATCGCCAGATAATTAAGGACGACATCAATAATCTGCCTGTATTTTTGGGCGGGGTCGTAATTTTCGGTTATGGAGTGCAGGTCCGCGACAAAAAAATAACACTGGTATCTGCCGGAGTTTTGGAGATAAACAAAATTTTTCAACGCCCCGAGATAATTTCCGATATGCGTTTCCCCGCTGGGCTGGATTCCGGATATTAAAATTGGCTTCATAAAAAATAAATTAAAAAATTACTAATTGAAAGATTGCAAGATTAATTTTTCAATCTTTCAATTTTGTAATTAGCAATTATACCTGTATAACTACCGGGAGAACCATCGGTCTTCTCTTTGTTTTATTATACAAAAATTGTCCGATTTGGTCGCGAATCAGGGATTTGATGTAATCTGATTCCATTGACTGGTGGACGGGGATTCTGGAAATAACACCTTTTATTTTTTTCCTTAAATCCTCAACCAACTCTTTATTTTCTTTGAGATAGATAAACCCGCGCGAGATGATATCGGGGTTTTTAAGAAATCTGCCATTTCTTCTGTCAAGAGTCGCGATAATAACAACCATTCCTTCATTGGATAAAACACGCCTGTCGCGCATAACAATTTCCCCGACATCTCCGACACCAAGACCGTCAACCATAATATAATAAGCGGGAATCAGCTCATTGGTAAGTTTAGCGTTATTTTCGGTCATTTCAACAACTTGTCCATTGTCGGGGAGCAGACAATTTTCTTTCGGCACGCCGACTTCACTCGCCAGTTCGCAACTCACTGACCTCATAAAAAATTGTCCGTGGATAGGCAGATAAAATTTTGGTTTGATAATTTTTACAATTTTTTTCAATTCGTCGCCGGTGGCATGCCCGCTGGCGTGGAGGTCAACGAGTTTTGAATGAAATATTTTCGCTCCCAGACGGCAAAGATTGTCTTTTAGGGTTTGCACCGATTTTTCGTTTCCCGGGATAATTGAGGAAGAAAAAATTATTGTATCGCCGTGCTTGACTTGAACGAACCTGTGTTCGCCATTGGCGATTTTAACAAGACTGGCGTTGGGTTCGCCCTGCGCTCCTGTAGAAAGAATTAAAATTTTTTCATCTCTGTATTTATTAACGTCTTCTAAAGGAATAATAGTTCCCTTTTTAATCTTCATATATCCGAGATTTTGAGCTATCTGAACATTTGTTTTCATTGAAAGTCCGGAGATTGCGACTTTGCGATTATGTTTCTCGGCTATTTTAATAATTTCTTCAATACGCGTGAGAAGCGAGGCAAAAATTCCGATGAAAATTCTGCCGCTCGCTTTTTTGAAAATTTCCTCAATATTTTTTTCAACTATTTTTTCCGGAGTGGAATTGCCGGTTGATTCGGCGTTTGTGCTCTCCAAAAAGAGAGTGTGTATGTTTAATTTAGAAACCCATTCAAATTCTTCAAATCCTATAGGAGAGCCGTTTTCGTGATAATCAAATTTCACATCGGTGCAATAAACGAAGTTCCCGGCGGAAGTTTTGAGCAAAACACTGACTGTGTCGGGGATGCTGTGAATTATATTGAAAAACTCCACTTCAAAGTTTTCGGAAATTTTTATGCGGTCGTGGTTTTTGACAATCTCAAAATCAAGCTTGGAAGAATTAGGAAATTCACCCTGCCTTTTCTTAATGATTTCTTTGGCAAGATTGGTGGTATAAATAGTGGGGTTGCCTAATTTTTCTATTATGTAAGGAATGGCGCCGATATGGTCAAAATGGGCGTGAGTGATAATCAGCCCTTTGATATTTTTCTTTCTGGCTTCCAAATAACCGACATTGGGAATAAGATAATCAACGCCCGGGGTGTCCGCGTCAGGAAATTCCAGACCGGCGTCAATGATAACGATTTCGTCTTTGTATTCAAAAAACGACATATTGCGGCCGATTTCTTCCAATCCTCCCAATGTGGCGAATCTGATGTGATTTTTCTTTTCTTCTCTTATTTCTTTTGGAATCAGTTTTCTGATTTTGAGTTTAGCCGGAGGGTTGTTGATTTGAATTTTTTTAACTGAATCGCCAATCGGCTGATTTTGGCGAGTAAGCGATTTTCTGTGCATAATTATGTGAAATTATTAAATTGTTTTATTGTTGAATTGTTAATAAAAAAATAACAATTCAGCAATTCGGCAATTTAGCAATAAATTTATTTTATGTGCCCAGAGTGGGAGTTGAACCCACACGTCCTTGCGGACACTAGTCCCTGAAACTAGCCTGTCTGCCAATTCCAGCATCTGGGCGTTAAGTTGAATTATGGATTAAGAATTATAAATTATGAGGCGGAGAAAAGATTTTTAGGCGACAGTTGTTTCTTAAATTTTTCCGGTTGCGTTAAAAATGCGAATTTTTCGGGGGTTTTTACAAATAATTCGTATAAAGATTTTTTAGACGGCAATTCAAGCGCTTCCTTTTTTGGGTTTCTGATTTTTAAATTTATTTTTTCTTTATATAAGGGATTTTTTTCAATAAATATGCCCGTTTTTTCTTTAAGGATATAAAATGCCGCTCCTCTGTGTTTTTTAAAAAAATTATAATCCGATTTTATATTGCTCGCGAATATATTTGAGACAATTAAAATTTTATTCGTGAGGTTTATCGTAACGTGTCCGCAGTCAAACGGAACAATCACTTTCTCTCCTTTTTGAGCTTTAATCAGATAAGCTTCTTTCTTTTTAATGTTTTGAAAAAGAAAAAGAGCTTCTCCCGACAATACTTCGTAAATTTCCGGCGCTTGGAAACTTTTTAGCCGAAAAGGTTTATGATTATGGCCGATAGTTTTTGAAAATTCTTTTCCGAACAGAGCCGGAAAAATTACAGTTATGTCGTAGCGTAAATTATTTTTCCTGAATTTTTGTCCGTCTTTTTTGAAGTGAACGTCGCGAAACATTAAATAAACATTCCGCAATTTTGAAGAAGAATTTTTATTTTGAAGATAGCCTTTAATTTCTTTAAATTTGCGCGCTTGGACTGGCTGAAAGTCAATCTCTTTTGTGCTTATAAGCTTACCATTTAAAAATGAAATTGGCAAGCCTGAATTATGCAGTTTCATTATATTTTTATATTAGTTTGATTAATTAGACCGGGTTGAATTATTATACCGTTATTTTATTTTTCTAACTGTGTTTATATGCCATTCGGATATATTTTCAAACCTACTGCTTAGAGACGGAAGATATTTTTTTTCAAATCCATTCAGAGTTTTATTAGAAACATAGATATATGCCGGAGAATAAAGAAAAACAGCAGGCCGGTCGTTTAAAATCGTTGATTCCAATAAAGAAAATTTTTCTTGACGGGACCGACCATCCAAATCTGTTCTTGCCGATTCTATAAGACTGTCCGCGTATTTGCTGTCATAAAGCGAAAGATTCAATCCCGGATAAAATTTTTGACTTGAATGCCAGAATGAAAACGGGTCAATATTTTTTCCGTAAATATTTCCGGATAATATCATTTCATAATCCCTGTTTTTTAAAACAGAGGAAAAATCGGAAGCGGATGGTTGAATAATATTAACCTTTATCCCCGCCTCAGCCCAACTATCTTTGATTATTCTGGCGGTTTCTATTAAAACGGGAATCGGGTAAACAGTCAGATTGAATTCCAATTTCCTGCCGTTCAAATCAAAAATTCCTTCGTTGATTTTCCAACCGGAATTTTCAAAAATCTCTCTCGCTTTATTCGGAGAAAATTCGTCATTGGCGGGTTTTCCCATTAATACCGGTCCGCTAATTTTTTCCGCTTTTCCGTTAAAAACATCATTTATAATTTTGTTTTTATCGGTCGCGTGATTTAGAGTGGTTCTGATATTTTTATCTTTCAGAAGAATATTGTTATAAGGATTGAAGAAAATTGCGTAATATCGCGGCATTTTCATTTCAATAAGGCGATACGGAGCCGATATTTTCCCCAAATCAGCCGGATATAGCCCGGAAAACCCGCTAATATTTCCGGAATTAAAAGCGTCCATTATATCGGATTCATTTTGGTAGAAATTAAAAATAAATTTGTCCAAGCGCGGTTTTGCGCCGAAATAATTTTCGTTTTTAACCAAAGTGTAATTTTTAACATATCCGTCTCTTCTTTTTTCAAATCCCGAGAATTTAAACGGTCCGCTCCCGACCGGTTCCAGATTATATTTGGATAATTTTAAATTAGCCGGAGAGATGTCTTTAAAAATGTGTTTTGGAACCGGCCTTAAGCCCGTTATTATATTTTCAGAATAAGCGTAAGAGGACGGAAAATAAATTCTGACTTCTCTTTCGCTTACTCTTTCCGCTTTCACACCCCTCCAGTTCGGCGCCAAAGGCGAGTTGACGTCGGGGTCTTGAATAGCTTGAATAGTATAAATAACATCGTCGCTGACAATAGGTTTTCCGTCTTGCCAAAAAATATCCCCCTTTATTCTAATATCAAAAATTTTTTTATCGGAACCAGCTTCATATTTATCGCTGATGGTTTTAATATCCGCGAAAATAAGCTGGATTATGTCGCTATCGGCATTGTTTGAGAAAGAAAGAACCGGATTGATAAAAGCAGGTTGGCCAATGATACCCTCCGTGTATTCTCCCCCTTTTTCAGGCGCCAGATAAGTTTTTTCTTTTATGAATATTCCTACAAGTCCGATCAAAGAAATGATAAGCGTGCAAAAAGCCGCGATAAAATACCTGCGTTCTTTTTTGGAAAAAGAATGTAAAATTTGAAAAATTTTTTGAAACAAGAACTAAAGATTGCAAAATTGCAGATTGCTCTATGAGACTAAGCTATCGGGCTTTAGGCAAGATTGCAAGATTAAATTTTTTAAAGATAACCCGACTTATCTATTGATAAAAAGGTTTAACAATGAAAGAACGGCAAAAGCAACGGCAAGAACGATTGTCGCCGCAAATATCAATTTTTCAAACCCGCGTCTTTTTTGATAAAATCCTCCTCCGTCTCCGCCGCCGCCAAAAATGCCGGATAATCCGGACGATCTTTCTTGAAGCAATATCAATACTATTAACGCGATTGATACAATAATTTGAGCGATTCCTAAATACATAAAATTAACCAATAACTAATGACTTATAACTAATGACATTTGCGGGTCGCCAGTTATCGGCCGTCAGTCAGATTTATAAAATCCTTTGCCAATAAAATGGATAAAAAAATTAACAAGCGAAATAAAAATAGTGGCGTAAATTAAGGGCAATATTCCGCTAATACTAACATTTTCAGAAAAGAAATCAAGTAAATATAAAACAACAGCATTTACCGCGATAATGCCCAACCCAAGAGTCAGTATAATAATAGGGCTTAAAATCAGCTTAAGAACGGGTTTTATGAGAATATTAATGGCCGTGAATAAAAGAGCGACTACGAAATAATTCTGAAAATTTCCGGCCATTTCAAATCCTTTTATAAAATAGGCGGCCGCTATCAAAGAAATGAGATTTGAAAAGCAGTAAAACAGAATTTTAGATAAAAGCTTCATTTTCTTGTTTAAATTGCGCGAATTATCCATCGCTTGCCTTGCGGGGAATATCCACATTTTATTTTTTGGCCCATTTATCTTATAATATAATGGAAATTCAATTTTTGAAAGGTCGAGCAATAACAAATAACAAATAACTGATAATTAATAACAGACTGGGTATAAATTTAGTTTCACCTTTTTGTTATGAGTTTGTAAGTTAAAAGTTTTAAGTTAATTGTATGTTTGTTCAAAATATAGCCAGTATGCTCTATGGGTCATTAATAGGCGTTTGGATTGGGGTAGCAAGTTTTCTTCCAAAATTGTTTGGAGCCGCTATTATTTTAATAATCGGAATTATTGTGTCGTCTGTTTTTGGGTCGGTGGTGGAACAGCTTATTAAAAGATCCAAACTTGATTCTCTTTTGAGAAGATTAGGCGTTGCCAATTTTATTGAACGAGGGGGAATAAAAATGGATTCGGGGCGATTTTTGGGTAAAGCTGTATATTGGTTTTTTGCGATTGTCTTTATTTTAGCTGTTGCCAATATTTTGGGATTGGACGTATTTTCAGATTTTCTGAAACAAGTTTTGCTTTATGTCCCCAGCATAGCCGTAGCCGCTTTAATAATGGTTGCGACATTGGTTGTGGCTAAATTCGCAAAAGGTTTAGTCAGAGCTTCGGTGTTGAGCGCGAGACTTCACGCGTCTAACTTTCTGGGTTCGTTCGTGTGGTGGGTGGTGTTTGTTTTCGGTTTTATCACCGCCCTTATGCAACTTGGAATTAATGTCTATATTCTTCAGACGGTGATTACGGGCATTGTCGCCATGCTTGCTTTGGCCGGAGGCATCGCTTTCGGTTTGGGCGGCAAGGATTACGCGTCTCAGATTATTGACAAATTGAAGAGAGAGACGGAGGAAAGGTAAGAATGGGAATTAATAACTAGCAACTAGGAATTAGGAATTAGAGATTGTCTGAAATTAACTTTAACAAAATAGCGTTTTCGCGCTATTTTGTTTTATAAAAATATAATACACTAGTCTAACACGTTAGATCGGCAGGAAATTGATACTATTATGAAATTCAAAGGTATGTTGTATAATATGGAATAATCACGAATATAACGAATCAAGCGCAAATACACGAATTTATATTCGCGTTATTTGCCTAAATTTGCATATTCGCGAACACTTCGTGGGCGCTTTTGTAATTTTTATTTTAAACAGGTTTATTTTCCGTATATTGGAATTTATTTGGCATTGGTATGTCGGAACCGCGAAAGTTTACGGCCATTTTGTAATATCCGTTTTGGAAAGATTGGACAGGTTTTTTGCTCTTAAAATCACTTTCAGAAACATTTTTCAACCGCTTTATCAGGACAAGTCTGTTTTGGGGTATATTTTGGGATTTATTTTAAGATTAGCGAGAATAACCACCGGAGGAATCGTATATTGCGTCCTGATTGCTTTGTTTTTTGCCGCGTATCTTTTTTGGGCGGCAATCCCGTTAATAATAATTTTAAAAGCCGTGAATTATAGATATTCAAAGCTGATTTTTTAAAGCAGTCTAACACATTAGACTAATAGAAATTAATATAATATTGGCGTTGGTCTAATTGATTAGACTAACAGAAAGATTTATATGGAAAATAAAATTAATATTGAAAAATTGCTGTTTTCAGAGCCAAGACTGGGATTTACGGTTTTTCTGCGTTTTTTATGGAAACTTGTTTATTTTTCTTTTTACACAATTTTTTCCGTTGCCACCGCTGTTTTTTTATTTTCAGACATTGGATGGCTTAAATGGCTTGGAGTTTTGTTCGCGCTTTTTCTTTTAGACAGGCTGATATACGTGAAAACAGCAAAACATTCCATTGCGGAGCTTGACAATTGTTCGCTGGAAGGAATTAACACAGCGGATTATCTTTCGCCAAAAAGTTTTGCGATTTTAGACAAGGCTTTTGATAAGACACTGGCGTTGGGAGGGAACTATTACCTCCACATATTAAAAATTCTTGCCGCCGATGAAGCCATCAGAGGCGCTTTATGGAGAATGGAAATTTCTCCGGAAGAATTTGAGCAAAAAATTGATGAGGAGCTGACTCTTTCTCTTCAGCCAACCCGGAACAAGCCAAGTGAAAATAATAAAGAAAATCTTTTGGAAAAGACCGCTGTTTTGACAAAACCGGCTTTTTTAAAAGCTTATTTGAACAAATCAAAATTTGTGGAAATCGGCGACTTATTTGCCGGGATGAGTTTTATAAACGATGAAGCAATTAAAAAGATTTTTTATTTGTTTTCAATCAGCGAGGATGATTTGGGGAAAGCGCTTATTTTTACCCATTATAGATGGCGGCCGTTGACTTCATATTTGTTTGTTCCGGGAACATTGGGCGAATTTGGCCACAAAAAGTATGGTATTCGTCACAGGATAATGAATAGGGCTTGGACCGCGAGACCAACTCCGACTTTAGACAGTTATAGTTATGATTTGACTGACTTGGCCAGAGGTAAAGAGATTGGATTTTTGGTTGGTCATCAAAAAGAATACGACGATTTAGTGAATGTGCTTTCGAAACCGAATAATCAAAACATTCTTTTGGTCGGAGAGCCGGGGAGTGGGAAAGAAGCTATTTTAAATCATTTGGCTTTAAAAATAACAAAAGACAAAGTTCCGCCGCCGCTTTTTGATAAAAGGCTCGTGTGTTTGCGCATTGGCGCGCTGATTGCGGGAGCGGACCAGCAGGAGATTTCCAGACGAGCGAATAAAATCGCGCAGGAAATAGTTTGGGCGGGAAACGTAATTTTATACATTCCGGATATTCATAATCTAGTAAAAACTTCGGGGCATGGTTATATGGATGTTGCGGACATTCTGCTCCCGATGATAACAAGCGACGCCGCGCAGGTAGTGGGGGCAACTTATCCGCGGGAATTAAAGCAGGATTTGGCGCCGAGAAGCGATTTTATCAATTCATTTGAAATTATAAGAGTGGAAGAAATTTCCGAAGACGACGCGATGACTGTCCTTACTTACGACAGTATCATTTTGGAACGTAAGTACGGGGTATTAATCAGCTTCCAGGCGATAAAACAAGCAGTTGTTTTGGCGCGCAAATATTTTCGCCAAAAATTATTGCCTTTAAGCGCGGAAAATTTATTGAAAGAAGCGTTGGCGGAGGCGACACAGAAAGGAGATAAAGTTTTAAAAGCGGAAAATATTATTTCAATCGGCGAGAGAAAAATAAATGTGCCTATACACAAAGCCGGAAAAGACGAAGTCAGGCAGCTTCTGGATTTGGAAAATATTATTCACAAAGATTTGATTGACCAGAAAGAAGCGGTCAGGGCGGTTTCGGAATCGTTGCGCGAATACAGAAGCGGACTGGGCAGGACGAACGGGCCAATCGCATCCTTTTTGTTTGTCGGTCCGACGGGCGTGGGAAAAACAGAACTGGCGAAAGTTTTGGCGAAGACACAGTTTGGTTCGGAAAATATGACGGTGAGATTTGATATGTCTGAATATCAAGATAAGCAGAGCATATTCAGATTTATCGGTTCTCCCGACGGAAAAATGAGCGGAGCTTTAACCGAGGCGATAACGCAAAAGCCGTACAGTATTGTATTGCTGGACGAATTTGAAAAAGCGAACCCGGATGTTTTAAATATTTTTCTTCAAGTTTTTGACGACGGGCGATTGACGGACAATCTGGGGCAAGTGGTGGACTTCAGAAATACAATAATTATTGCTACTTCAAACGCGAATTCGGAATACATAAAAGAAAATCTGGAAAACGGCAAAAAAATCACGGACTTTAAAGATGAATTCAAAAAGAAGCTCACACAATATTTTAAGCCGGAGTTGCTCAACCGTTTTTCAGATGTTATTATTTTTAAAAATCTTTCGTCTGACGATATTTTTCAAGTGGCGAAAATTCAATTAAAAAAACTTGCAAAAATCGTAAACGAAAATCAAGGAATAGAATTACAATTTGACGAAGCAATAATAGATTATGTCGCCAAAAAAGGTTTTGACCCGGTTTTCGGCGCAAGGCCGTTGAGGGGGGTAATTTCGGAAGAAGTAAAAAGTCCTTTGGCTGAGAAAATTTTGAAAGAAGAAGTTATAAAAGGAAACACGATAAAAATAGAAATGAGAGACGGAAAGCCGGAGATGAGCGTGAAATAAAGGAAAAATTAAAAATTTTTGAAACGTGCAGATAAAAATAAACATAAATTTAAGCAGTTACAACATTAACAGAATAATCAAATTTTTTGTTATTTCCGATTTAATGTTTTTAGGGGGATGGGGATTGATTGTCCCGCTTTTTTCCGTTTTCTTGCTTCAAGATGTTCCAAACACAACTCTTTTTTCCGTGGGCGTCATTATCGCTTCTTATTGGATAGTGCGTTCAGTCGTTCAGATGCCAGTCGCGATTTATTTAGACAAGCGCGAAGGGGAAAAAGACGATTTTTATACTTTAATTCTTGCTTTAATGCTGGCGGGGCTAACCGCAATGCTGTATTTACTGGTTAAAAGCGTTTCAGGCGCTTTAATAGTGGCGGTTTTACAGGGAATCGCTTTTGGATTGTATGTCCCTTCGTGGTCGGCGATTTTTTCCCGCCACTTGGACAAAAATCACTACGCGTTTGATTGGTCGCTTGATAACACCACAATCGGTTTGGCTTCGGGAGTTTCCGCTTTTATAGGGGGAGGAATGGCAAAGTTTTTGGGTTTTGAAGCGGTTTTTATATTAGTCAGTATTTTGTCTTTTTTGAGCGCTTTTATGTTGTTGATGGTTCCTAATTTGATTTTACCCAAGCCGACACTGAAAGTTCCGTTTATAAAAGACCATACGCCGGCGACGATTGAGGAGTAGAATCAGAATTAAAAATAATGAATTATGAATAAAGAATTAAATGCTAAGAAAAAAGAATTATCCAGCCATAATTCTAAATTTATGATTCATAATTCAACCCCAGTTGATTATTTGCATGAAAAAAAATTAAAACATCTGGAAGAAACCGCGAATCTTATCAGACAGGATGTTGTTAAAATGCTTTTAGAAGCCGGTTCTGGGCATTCAGCCGGTTCTTTGGGTATGGCGGATATTTTTTCCGCCTTTTATTTTTATATTCTTAATCATAATCCAAAAAAACCGGATTGGAGCGAACGCGATAGATTGGTTCTGTCTAACGGGCATATTTGTCCAGTTTTATACGCGGCTTTGGCGCGGGCGGGATATTTTAAATTGGACGAATTAAAAACTTTAAGAAAATTGGGAAGCAGACTGCAGGGTCATCCGCACAGATTATCTCTTCCGGGAGTGGAAACCACATCCGGGCCGCTGGGTTCGGGTTTGTCGCAGGCGATCGGAATGGCTTTGGCGGCTAAGATGAATAAACAAAAACATCAAGTATATTGTTTAATGTCGGACGGAGAACATCAAGAGGGAAATGTTTGGGAAGCGGCAATGTTTGCGGGGAAAAACAGGATGAATAATTTAACTGCGGTAATTGACAGGAATAATATTCAAATCAGCGGATTTACCGAAGAAATTATGCCGCTTGAATCTCTAAGAAGCAAATATGAATCTTTCGGCTGGCATGTTTTGGAAGCGGATGGGCATAATATTTTAGAGTTTGTATCGGCTGTTATGGAAGCGAAAGCGGTTTTTGAAAAACCGACGGCGATAATCGCGCACACAGTTCCCGGCAAAGGAGTCGGTTTTATGGAAAGAGATTATTTGTGGCACGGGATTCCCCCGAATAAAAAACAAGCGAGTGAAGCGTTAAAAGAATTAAGAACATTAGGCGGAAAAATAAAATCCGAGCATGAATAAGTAAGTAACTAGTAATTAGTAACTAATAACTAATAATTAGTAACGAGCAATGAGAAATGAGAAGTCAGAAAGATGAAAAAAAATTTATTAATTACAAGTTTAACTTCAGTTATTGTGGAAGGAAATTTTGCTTATAAACATTATCTAACTTATTACTATTTATGAATTCATACGAAAAAATCGCGAAAATATTAAGGACTGATAAGGACAATATAAGAATATTGGAGGAGAAATTATCCGTTTTGACCGGAGCGGATGTGCTGGAAAAAATTTTGGAGGAAAATGAAGTTATGATGAAAAACCGTCTTGATAAACTTGGTTTGGCAAGGGAGTCGTCCGCAAAAGATATTTATAACGCGCTGATAAGCAAAATAGAAGAAGATGACCAGAATTTATACTTTGCTTTAGGGAAGCCGCAAGTAACCAATCCGGAAGACTGGAAACGAGTTTTAAAAATTGCCGGCGAACTGGCGGGGAATCCAAAAGGATTTTTTATAAAAAAAGAAAAGATTGTTGATTTTTTAAGAAATCAGCCTCCGCAAAAAGTCATTTCCGCTTTTAATTATAAAGACGTTGAAGAATTGATTGAGAAAGAGGATATTTTTGAGATATTTTGCAGTTTGAGGTTTATTGAGGGCGGAGATTGGCTGAACACGGTGTTTTTTGAACAATATAAAAATTTAAAACCGGAAGATTTTGAGGAAAGAGAAATAAAAACAATTGCTTTGGGAGAAAAATGGGGGAAATTGGCAAGAGAATTTATAAGAAAAAAATATCATAATATAAGCCACTTAAAGGAGCTCGGAGTAATTTATATCTTGCCCCTGCCTTTGGAAATAAAAGGAGAAACATTAAGAAATTTTTCATTAATTCTGCATTACTTTAATGAAATTCCGTTTTATTCCAGTCTCATAAAAAAATTTATGTCCGGTGAAAATAACTTTGCGCGAAATCTTATTTCTTTATTAAGAGGCGATGTTGCGGACAGCAGAGTTTTATCTTCAAACCGAAACAGGGCGCAGTGTTTAGTGGTGCAGAGATATCTAACAAAAGACGATGAAAACGATTGGAGATTGTTTGAACCCCATATAAATCCCGAAGCTTTGCATTGGGAAAGAGCGGAAAGAATGCTGGAAAATTTTTCCGACTCCGGCAAATTTGGCGGCGCGGTGGATTTGAGTTTTTGGCGCGATTTGAACTGGGTCGGAGACTACTTTAAAACGGAGACTGGAATTGATGTGCTGGTAAGCTTTAACTTGGTGGATACGGTGATGTCTTTGGTGCAGAAAAAAGAAATGGTCAAGTATCTTTATCACCAGCAAGAAGCTCTTTGGAACAAAATTTTTTCCGAATATCTGGGAGAAGAAAAGATGGAAGAATTGATGAAGGAAAATATTTTGAGAGGGTGGTTTGAGATTTAAATTATCAAAAATTTAACGCTTGTTTTCGGCAAATTTTATTAAGATTTTAAATTTAAATTTACAGCAGTATGACTATGCTATTTATATTTTTAGGGTTGTTGCCGAGCATGGTGTGGCTTACCTTTTTTTTACAGGAAGACGCGCATCCCGAGCCGAGAAAAG
Source organism: Patescibacteria group bacterium (assembly GCA_030017615.1). Classification (GTDB taxonomy): domain Bacteria; phylum Patescibacteriota; class Minisyncoccia; order UBA6257; family UBA9933; genus JASEIG01. The sequence goes on along the minus strand of JASEIG010000012.1, from coordinate 3,278 downwards.
CGATTTTTTTCGTGTTTTTGGGCGGAGTTATAGCCGCTTTTTTGGCTGTTTTTTCGCAATACGGTTTGCAGGAGGTTTTTAATCAAAAAATGATAAACACAAACAGTGTTTATTCCATTATGAGTTTCGCGGCCATAGAAGAAATTTTTAAATTTTTACTGGTTTTTATCATAATTTCCAGAACAAGATATTTTGACGAGCCGATAGACGCGATGATTTATATGATTACCGTCGCTTTGGGAATGGCCGCGGTGGAAAACGTTTCGCTTATGACGGGGCAGGAGGCGGCAACCGATAAAATCGGGTTGCTTGTCCTCAGATTTTTGGGGGCGACTTTGTTGCACGCTTTAAGTTCTTCAATCGTTGGCTATTATTGGGCGAAAGGAATTATAAAAGACGCGGTTTTTAGTTTTATCACCATTGGTTTGCTGTTTGGAATTATTTTGCACGGAGTTTTTAATTACTTAATTGTGGTTTTAAGCAGAGGAATAATTTATTCCATTGTATTTTTAATGATGGCGTCTTTCTTTATTTTTTATGATTTTGAGAAACTTAAGAGTAATCGCTAACATACAAATCAAATATAGTATACAAATAAGAAAAGAGTAATCGCGAATATACAAAGGGAAAAAATTATTTATTAAATTAAAACGGTATGATATAATTTTATTAATTCATATATTTTGTTATAATTTGTATATTCGTGATTACTACTATGAACAACGACACAAAAAAATTTTTTGAAAAACTGGCGGGCGTGGCTGACGAGGAGGAACAGCAGAATTTTGAACCGCAATTGGTCGCGAAAACCGAAAAAACAAACGACGATATGTTTGACGAAGGGGAAGGCCAGCTTGCGATTGACGTTTATCAGACCGCGGACGATATTGTGGTGGAATCAGCCATCGCCGGGGTTAGTATAGACGATATGGATATAGAAATTACGCCCGAATCCGTAACAATCAAAGGGAAAAGAGAAAAACATGACAAATCAGAAAAGAGAGATTATCTTTATCAGGAATGTTATTGGGGAAAATTTTCCCGTTCGGTTATTTTGCCGCAAGAAATAAATCCGGACCATGCTACCGCCAGTTTTAAAAACGGAATTTTAAGAATAGTTCTCCCGAAGGTAAATAAACAGCGACTGAAAAAATTGAAAGTGCGATTTGAGTAGAATGCGGATAATACGAATTGTCCCAAAATAACGCGACTAGATATAAAATTACGAATGGTAGGGTGAATAAGAATGGAATTAAGAATATAGATTTAAGAATTACGATTGAAGAATTATGAATTATGGAATCAAAGAGAAGATGCGGTTTCTTTTTGATTTTAATATCGCTCTTTAGATCATTCTTTTTTTGGCGTTAATTTTCAATTATTTAAAATTATTTCCCCGTTGGAGCGGGGAATTTTTAATTATTCTGTCTTTTTTAGCGACATTGCCGGTAATTTACAACGCTTTAAAAGCCATAAAAAACCGACAGATCACGGTTGATTTATTGGCGGGCATCGCTTTAATCATTTCGCTTATATATAAAGAATGGATTTCCGTCATATTTATAAATTTGATGATTACTTCGGCCAGAATTTTTTCGGATTATACGACGAGCAAATCAAGAAAAGCGATTGAAAGGTTGATGAAATTAAAACCCCAAAAAGTCAGAGTCAGCAGAAATGGGAAAATAGAGGAGATCACATTAGAGCAGGTGGAAAAAGATGATTTGGTTATTATGGAGCTTGGCGAGAGGGCGCCGGTGGATGGCATTGTGGAAAAAGGGGAGGCCATTCTGGACAAATCGTCTCTTACAGGGGAATCAATGCTGGTTTTCAAGAGAAAAGGAGATAAAGTTTTAAGTTCCACTATTGTAGTTTCCGGAAATTTGGAAATTAGAGCGGATAAAGTGGGAAAGGAAACTACTTTTGAAAAAAATAATTGAATTAGTTGAAAAATCGCAACAGAACAAAGCAAAAATAAATACCACGGCGGACAAATTTGCCAAATGGTACATAATCTTGACGCTAATCGGGTCCATCGCATTATACGCGTTTACTCAAAATCTTGGGTTAATACTGGCCGTGCTGTTAGTAAGTTGCGCGGATGATGTGGCGGTGGCGATTCCTCTGGCTTTTATGGCGGCAATAACCACAAGCGCAAGAAAAGGAGTTATTATAAAGGGAGGAGATTTTGTGGAGGGATTGAATAATTTAAAAACAATCGTGGTTGATAAAACCGGAACTTTGACTAAAGGTAAATTAAAGGTGGTAAAATTTGTCATTTTTGACGGACAAGAAGAAAGGGAGATATTAGGAATGGCCGGTTCAACCGCGGAGCTTTCAAGTCATCCGGCCGCGCAAGCAATTGTAAATTATTTAAAAGAGAAAAATTTGAGTTTTAGAGAACCGGATAAATATAACGAATTGGGCGGCAAAGGCGCTGAAGCTATTTATGGCAATAAAAAATTTATAAGCGGGGAATTGGCGTATTTGCAAGAATTGGGAATAAAAATTGCGCCTGAACAGTTGTGCGCGATAAAGCAGGAGGAAAATAACGGGTTTAATGTGACTTTATCGGATTATGACGGAAAATTGGCGGCGCTTTTCGCTTTGACTGACGAGTTGCGACCGAAAATAAAAGAAACAATAGCCGATTTCAAAAATTTGGGAATCAATCAAATCGTAATGCTTACGGGAGATAACGAGAAAATTGCCCAAAGAGTTTCCAATGAAACCGGAATAAAGGAATATCATGTCAATCTTTTACCGGAAGATAAAATAAGATATTTAAAAAAATACATTAATAAAAAAAGCAAAACCGCGATGATAGGGGACGGTGTAAGCGACGCGGCGGCTTTAAGTTTGGCTGATATAGGTATCGCTATGGGCGCGATCGGGTCCGACGCGGCGATTGAATCGGCGGATATTGCTCTAATGAAAGACGATTTTGAGGACATCCCGAATTTAATAAAACTGGGATACAAGACGATGAATATTGTGAAGCAGGATTTGATAATTTGGGGAACGGTGAATATTGTGGGGCTGGTTTTAGTTTTTGGAGGGATTATAGGACCCTCCGGCGCGGCGGCTTATAATTTTATTACCGACTTTTTCCCCTTGTTTAATTCTTTTAGGTTGTTTAAATAAAAGATTTCTTTGTATTGTTCTTGGTGTCTTTATTTTACCAAGCTCGCACCTATTTTCAAAATCGCTGACAATGTGCCACGCGCGGAGCGCGTGATAGCTCTGAACCAAATTGTACGCTCCCGCCCCGCCGCCCG
>JASEIG010000011.1 GCA_030017615.1 Patescibacteria group bacterium | reverse complement strand
TTTGCGAAGCGAGACCCGCCGAAGGCGGGGCGAGCGAGCAACCACAATCGCCTCTGAATTTTCAAAATGTCTGAATTGGTCGGGCTGCCGGGAATTGAACCCGGTCTACATGCACCCCATGCATGCGTACTGCCGGTATACTACAGCCCGCTGAGATGGAATTTAGTATATAGAATTAAGAATAAAGAGCAATCTCTATATAGATCTTGAAAAGTCTCGGTTTGTCAGACTGGAGATGGAAAAAGTTGTTTAAATGGTAAAGAAAAACTCATAATGGAGAATTATGAGTTTATTTTGATTTTTTTGATTTTTTTACGGAAGTTTTTATGCATTGAGTGCAAGATAAAACACGACGTCCGTTTGAGGTAATTGTTTTTTGTAAATTCGGGAATCGCCTTGACGTTCCGGTGGGATTATAATTGCCTCTGAGTTTTTTTCTGGACCCGCGGATAATTGACCCTTTGCCGCAAATTTCGCATTGTTTCATATTGGTTAGGTTTTGAGTTAATTTGAATTATTGCAGTTTATATTATAAATTAAAGGTAGTCAATTCCGCGCGCCGAATATGAAATCAATTTTAAGAAAAATAGCACAATTAATCTATAAAAACGGGATAAAACCCGTTATTTTTAAGATTGACCCAGAAAAAGTTCACGATAAAGGCGTGGAACTGGGAGTTTTTTTCGGAAAATATCGGTTCACAAAAAAAACAACTTCTTTTCTTTTTAATTATTCCGATAAATCTCTTGAGCAAAATATTTTTGGGATAAAATTCAAAAATCCGGTGGGTTTGGCCGCCGGATATGACAAATACGCTCGTATGATTCAAATTATCGGCGATTTGGGATTTGGATTTGAAGAAGTTGGTTCTATTTCCGACAAACCCAGCGCAGGCAATCCGAAACCGAGATTATGGCGTCTTATAAAATCAAGGGGATTAATTGTGGGATACGGGCTTAATAATGACGGCGCTCAAGCGGCGGCGGAACAAATCAAAAACTTAAAACTTGAAATTCCTATCGGAATCAGCATCGCTAAAACCAATTCGCCAAAAGTTTGTTCACTGGAGGAATCTATTACGGATGTCGTAAGCGGGTTTAAAACTTTGGCCGGTTACGGAGATTATTTTACTTTTAATATTTCTTGCCCAAATACTTTGGAAGAGGGGCTTTTTTACAATCCGAAAAATTTAGAAATTGCGTTGAAAGAAATATCCGCATTAAAAATATCCAAACCTATTTTTATAAAAATGTCGCCGGATTTAAGTTTACAAGTCGTAGACGAAATTATAGAAATTTCCCGTAAATACGGAATTAAAGGATTTGTTTTAAGCAATATCACAAAGCACAGAGAGATGATGAAAAATCTGGACAAAGAAGAATTGAAAAAAATTGACCACGGAAAAGGAGGTATTTCCGGAAAACCAGTAGAAGACTTAGCTGATAATTTAATTAAATATGTTTACCAAAAAACTCGCGGAGAATTTATTATTATCGGTTGCGGAGGAATTTTTTCCGCAGAAGACGCTTATAAAAAAATCCGGTTAGGAGCTTCATTGGTGCAACTTATCACCGGAATGATTTTTGAAGGACCGCAATTAATAGGGCAAATTAACGAAGGTTTGGCAAAACTTGTTAAAAAAGACGGGTTTAAAAATATTTCAGAGGCAATAGGAATTGATGTAAAGTAGATATTAACGGGCATAAACCGATATTTGGCGGACATAGAAAAACCGTCTGGTTAGACGGTTTTTCTATGAGACACGGTGTTGGATTTTCCCGGCGGTTAACCAGGTGGGTGGACTCAATCCGTTTCCGAAGAAACGGATACTTTTGTCCTCCCTTGAAAATCCACTGACCCGAGAATCACTACCGTGTCTCGCTTACATTATACAACTTTTTAAGTCAAATTTAAATAGTATACGACTTTTGCGTAAAACAGATTTTAAACATGTTTTTAAAAATAAAAGGAGGCAAAATTTCTGCCTCCTCTGCCTTTAACCGGCCCCGAAAAAAAGGACTAAGTAAATTATATAAAGTTATAACTTGAAATACAAATACAAACCGTTTCGCGCTGAAAGCGCGGGGTGGTTTATATTTTTAATTCTACTCTAAAATTCCATCCAAGTTTACATCGTAAAGAATCTGTTCGCTTACTAATTTGTAATTAATAATTTCATCCGGCTTAAACCATAAAGCAATTTCTTTTTTAGCGTCTTCTATGGAACCGGAAGCATGGATTAAATTTCTTATAGACCTGCCGTCTTTGTCGGACGTTTGATAAGAATCCAAAACAAAATCTCCCCTGATAGTCCCGACATCGGAAGAAAACGGTTCTGTCCCGCCAACAATTTTTCTGGAAAGTTTTACGGCATGAAGTCCTTGCCAGACCATTGCGATAACCGGTCCGGAAGTCATAAAATTTTGTAAGTTTTTTAAAACACGTTCGGTAACTTTAAACGGGTCTTCGATGGGCGGAGTTAAACCTTTTTTTCTGTAGCTTTCTATTGTTTTTTCTCCTGTTACTCTTTTCCATTCCGGGTCAACGGTATAATGACATTCAATAAAATCGGCCGTAGGCACTATCATTTTAACAGCTGTTAATTTAAGACCGATTCGTTCAAATCTTTTGATTATTTCCCCGACTAAAGACCTTTGCACTCCGTCCGGTTTAATAACTATTAATGTTTTTTCGTTTTTCATAATTAACCGACACTAATCACGAATAGACGCGAATTTACAAATCTTTATTTGAGTTATTCGAGTGGATTTTGGTATTTGTGCCGCTTTAAATTAATATACAATTTTTTTTCTTCCGTTTTTAACATATCGGATATATTTTTTCAATCCGTCCAACTGGCCGTCCGAAAGATATTTCAGAGCTTCTTTCGGATAAACCCAATGGTAGCCTCTGTGTTCCTCCGACAATTCCACGTCCCCCTCAATATATTCCAATTCAAAACCAATTATTAAAATATTTATTGTCGGCCTGTCATCAAGCGTTATTTCTTCTCTTTTATGCTTAAAAATAACAACAGGGCCGTTATTTTTGTATTTTACGCCCGGGCCAAGTTCTTCTTTTATTTCCCTTTCCAGCACTTCGTCAAAAGAAGTGTTAAATTCTTCTTTACCGATGCGACCGCCGGGCAAATCCCAGTTCTCAGTCAAGCTTTCTTTACAAACTAAAATTCGGCCGTCTTTGACTAAAAAGGCTTTCGCGGCAATTTGATAATTTTCCGGCGTGAATGACATTATTTTATTTTTTGTCTTTTATTTTTAATCCTAATTCATCCAGTTGTTTTTTATCCACCTCCGATGGCGCTTGCATCATTAAATCTCTGCCATCTCCCGTTTTTGGAAATGCGATAACTTCGCGGATATTCGGTTCATTCTGTAAAATGGCAATTAAACGGTCAAAACCATAAGCAATTCCGCCATGCGGAGGCGCACCAAAAGAAAAAGCTTTAATCATATGGCTAAAATTATTTTCAATCTGTTCCGCCGAATATCCCAAAATTTCAAAAACTTTTATTAACGCTTTATTGTCATGGTTTCTAACACTTCCTCCCCCGATTTCAAAACCATTTAAAATAATATCATATTGAGCGGCTTTAATTTCACCGATATTTTTCATATTTACTAATTTATCCATATCTTCCGATTTGGGCGCGGAAAATGGGTTATGGGTAAAAGTCCATTTTCCTTCTTTGTCTTTTTCAAAAAAAGGGAAATCAGTAATCCAGCAGAAAGCTAAAAGATTCGGGTCGTTTTTATTTTCACGCAAATCAGGCCTGTCGGCGCCGTATTTTTCCATTGCTTCTTGATAAGAAATTTTCGGAAAAGGAATTTGTTGAATTTTTTTATCCGGCCATATTTTTCCCACCAGCTTAATAATCATTTCTTCGTTCAAATCCATAATTTCTTTTTCGTCAACAAAAGACATTTCCAAATCTATCTGGGTAAATTCCGGCTGGCGATCGCCGCGCGTGTCTTCATCGCGAAAACATTTGGCGATTTGAAAATATCTTTCAAAACCGGCGACCATTAAAAGCTGTTTATATTGTTGGGGAGACTGAGGTAAAGCGTAAAAATTTTCGGGATCCAATCTTGACGGGACCAGATAATCTCTTGCGCCTTCGGGAGTAGATTTTGACAATATCGGGGTTTCAATTTCAATAAAATCATTTTCTTCCAAAAAATCTCTGATAAATTTAGCGGCTTTAGACCGGATTTTAATATTCTTACCGAGACGCGGACGGCGTAAATCAAGATAACGATGCATCATTCTTGTTTCTTCTCCTATTTCATAACCGCCGCCATATATGTCAAAAGGAGACGTTTCGCTTTTGTTTATTATTTCTATTTGCTCCGCTTGAATCTCAAAATCTCCTGTTTTAATATCGGGATTTCTCATATTCTCGGGACGGCGATTCACTTTGCCGATTAATTTCACAACCCATCCGGGTCTTAATTCATCGGCTTTTTCGCGCAATTCTTCCGGCTTGGGCAAAAACACCGCTTGAACAACATCACTCCTGTCTTTCAAATCTATAAAAATAAGTTTTCCATGGTCGCGGCGCGCTTCCACCCAGCCAAACAATTCAACTAATTCTCCTTCCTTATTAATAATATATTCAATAAGCGTTCTCATTTAATAAAATATAGCATACGTTTTAAAAAAGAACAGTCGTTTATTGGAAACACACTTATTTGGCAAAAACATTAAGTTTATAATTATCCAGAATAATTTTAATTGTTCCGTTTTTATCGGTTCTGAAAATTTGCGATTTTACCTCTTTTAATATTTCCAAAATAACCGGAGCTGGATGGCCGTAAGAATTTTTTCCCACTTCAATGACAGAAATTTTCGGATTAACCGCTTTTAAAAATTCTTCATTAAAAGACGCTTTTGAGCCGTGGTGCGGAATTTTTATTATATCCGATTTTAAATCATATTTTTTTAGAATATAATCTTCTCCTTTCGTTCCCAGATCGCCCGTAAATAAAATGCGCGCAAATTCGTTTTTAAAATCCAGTATCAAAGACGCGTCGTTAAGATCTTTCGTTTTAAACCCGTTCGGCGGGAAAAGCGTTTTAATCTCGTTATTTTGATAAGTAATTTTGTCTTTTTCGGCAAAAGTTATAGTTTTAATATTTTTTTCTTTAAGCGTTTTTAATAATTCTTTAAACGCGCTGGAGTCGCTATACGCGCCGGTTAAAACAAAAATTCCTATCTGATATCTTTTAACAACATCAATCAAACCGCCGAAATGATCAATATGCGGATGAGAGAGAATAACCAAATCAATATACCTGTCAGTCGGAGAAATAACTTCGGATAATTTTTCCAAAATTTTTTTATTCGGCCCGCCGTCAATTAAAATTTTCACATTTCCTGGAAGAATGGCTATTTTGCTGTCGCCTTGCCCGACATCAAAGAAATAAATTCCGGTTTTCTTATCCGGAGAATTAAAAATAATCTCCCTCCAGACAAAAAGATTAAAAACTATTAAACATCCTATAAATATAACCCATTTTGAATTTTTCATATTTGTCTTTTATCAGGCCTGCGGTTCATATAAAAAATAAAAATAATCAGCATCAAATAATATATTGCGGAAAAAATAATATTTAAATCGCTGATTTTCGCAGAAGGCATTTGGCCGAACAGTTTTATAACCAAAAGTTCATAAGTAAGAAACGGATAAACAGCCCAGCTAAAAACAAGCGACAAATAATAAGAAACAAACCCAAGCGCGCCAATAATAAAACCCAGCGTCATCGTAAGCGAAATAAAACTTAAAATCAAAATGTTTGAAACAAGCGAGAAAAGAGAAAAACTTTTAAAACTTGAAATAAGCAAAGGAAAAACCGCCAACTGCGCGGACAAGGTCGCCAATAAATTTTCTTTCATATTAAAAAAATCTTTTTCTTTATTTACACGAAAAAAATTTTCAATCGCGGGCAAAAGATAAGCCATTCCGATAAAAGCGAGAAATGACAACTGAAATCCCAAATCAAATCTTAAAATTTTCGGGTTAAATAAAACCATAACAAAAGCGCTGACAGCGATGGCGTTTTTAATGCTATGCACGCGTCCGACTTGTTGCGCCAAAAGCAATATACCTCCCATAATGGCGGCGCGAACCACGGAAGATTGCGCGCCCGTCATTAATACAAAAGCGATAATGGAAACGATGGTAATATAAAACGAAATTTTACGGTTTAAAAACCATATTAAAAATCCAAAAACGACTTTCACTAAAATAGTTATATTGTATCCCGAAAGAGCGACAATGTGGGTTGTCCCGCTTTTTGACATTGCATTTTTAAGTTCTCTGGAAAATTCGGAGGTTTCTCCCAAAATTATTCCGGAAAGAAACGCCGATTTTTCAGACGGCAAAACCATTTTAATATTGTTTATAATTTTATTTTTAAAACCGGTCAATAATTTTATCGCGCCGCCTTTTTTCCCGATAAGCTTGTTTTGGGGATAGTTGGAAATTCCGTAAATTTCTTTTTTAAAATCCCGATAATTCGCGATTGTTCCTTCAAATTTTATAATATCGCCTCGTTCATAAGCCGGATAAGGCTTTAATTTTATTAAAATTTTTCCTGAATGCGGATGCTGCAAATTAATGACGAATTTTTGATTTTCATTTTGCTCTTTAATTTCATCAACTATCCCCGTAAAGGCCGTCTTTTTGCCGAATAAAATAACATTTGATTGATTTTGATATTTTTCAAAAACCAAATAATAAAAGTTTCCCAGTAAAATACACGGAATTATCGCCAGTCAAATAAATTTTATCGCAAATACGCCGTCCGATTTTTTTAAAAATATAATAACCGCTTCAATTAAAAGAATTGAAATAAAAACGACGGATAATTTAATGCCGACGCTAGCCAAAAGTATTCCGATCAAGAAAAAAACGATTCCATAAAAAACGGAATTATAGACAGGCATTTGTTAATTATAATAAAAAGACAGGCATTATAAACATGCCTGTCTTATATTATTCACTTTAAAAAAATTTCTTGGAGAAAATAAACGTCCATTGGTTTGCTTTTCCATATCTTTTCTATCAAAAATCGTTACTATTTCTCCTTTAGCCACAACAGCCACCATAATTGCGTCAACCGGCACTTTCATTTTTAATTTATTAATTGTCTTTGGAGAAATCAGCGCCCAGCCGTTATTTTCTCTGGAAGCTTTTAAATCTTCCCGCAACGCGCGTCTTATTTCTTTCTCGCTGGCCGGCGAACAGTATTCGTCACGAATTCTGTCAATGGCATGGGTCCTTACTTTACCGCAAGTTTTAAACTGTCTCATTTAATCACCCCTTTTCTTAAAATTCTGGTTTTAACTTTAATACTCTATTCCTTTTTTTGCAAGCGCTCCTTTATTGAAAGTATGCTTTATTTCTTTCATCTCGGTAACAAGGTCCGCTTTTTTAATGAAACTTTTAGGGGCGTTTCTGCCCGTTAAAATAATATCAATTTTTTTCGGCAATTTATTCAAAATATCCAGAACTTTTTTAACGCTTACTAATTTCAAATCAACCGCATTGTTGATTTCGTCCAAAACAATCAGATCGTATTTTTTTTCTTTTATGGCTTTTTCGGCGATTTTCAATCCGTTTTCCGCCGCTTTTTTGTGTTCCGAAAATGGCAGTTTGTCATTTAAAATTTTAACAAAACCCTTGCCTGTTTTTATTATTTCTATTCCGACAATTTTTTTATTTTTTGACATTTTATTTTTGGCGTTTGATATAAACAAATCTTCTCCGCTTATCCACAGACCTTTAATAAATTTTATAATAAGCGTTTTTTTGTTCTGTCCGGCGGAACGAACAGCCTGGCCGATAGCCGCTGTTGTTTTGCCTTTTCCGTTTCCGGTAAAAACCATAATCATATTAAAAAGAATAAAGAAAACTTAATTTTCCGGCAATGATTGACGATGATTAGAGTGGTATTTGTGTCGGGAGGGAGAGTTGAACTCCCAAGGGATTTCTCCCACCAGATCCTAAACCTGGCGCGTCTGCCAATTCCGCCATCCCGACAGTTTTGTAAAAGTTTTTTTGTTTAAATAATAACGTAAAAAGGGATAAAAATCCAGCTTGACATTTAATATAAAAGTTGTATAATTACAAAAGTTTGTAACGGGTTGCCTGTTGCAAAAAGGACGTTAAAAAGTAAATATCGGAAAAATAAAATGTGTAAGAGGAGGAAATATGTTTGACGGAATTTTCCCCGCATTGATTGTATTAACAGCAGGAGCGTTTGTTTTGCAGGGATTGAGAAAAATTCCCGCAAAGCCGCCGCACAAAGCTTTGGTGACAATTTTCGGCGCCAGAGTTGAGAAGACCAAGAATGAAGGGTGGAGATTTTTCCCGTTATATCCTTATTGGTATGGATATATACCGGTGAAAGTGGAGAAAGTAGACCATAATTTACCACCGCAAATAATCAGGACTCCCGACTTGGCGGAACTAACAGTGCCAATCTCAATGACATGGACCCCAATAGCCACCGGGGAAGGGTTAAAAACCTTTATCAACAACGGCGGAGAATCGGGGGTAAAAAACATTCTTGAGGATATTGTCGCCGAAAGATTGAGAAATTGGGCGATAGCAAAAGAAGAAGGACCTGTTGAATGGCAGGAGGCGATGGCCGCTGGAGAAAAAGCGTCCGCGACATTATTGAAAGCGATTTTAGGGGATAGACTCATTCCTATTCCTTCGGAAATTCCGACTCTCGTTCTATTCAGCTATTTCGGGTCTCCAAAAAAGAAACCGAGAAGCGAAGAAGATAAATTGAAGTGGGGAGAAAACTGGGAAAAAGTAGACGAAATTTTAGAACGCGAAGGAAAAGAAAAAGTCAGAGAGGCTTTTGAACGAAGGCGACAGGAAGTAATCAGAGCCCGACAAGGCAATGGAACGTTTGAACTCCCGCAATTGGGCATTGTGATAAACCGATTAAATATCGGGGAAATCAAACCTAATGGAAACCTTGCTAAAAGCGCGGAACTTAAAGTGAAAGAAGAACAAGAAAGGAAAGCGGAAGTCTATGAAGTTGAAACAGACCTCATAAAAGCCCGGTCTCTGGTTGAAGCCGCAAAAAAATCAGGTCAATCTCTGACTTTAAAAGAGGCTTTCCAAATAATAATGGAATGGAAGACCACCCGTGAAGGAAGAGGATTCACAGTTCCGGGGGTTGCTCCTGCAATCGCCGAAGTCGCAAAAATATTTACAGGGAGGAAATAAAAATGGCAGAAGAAGAGAAAACTCCAAAATGGGCGTGGAAAATTTTAATAATCGTCGCTTTAGTCACCGCGATTGCGATTCCCGCAATACATTACGGAAAAAAAATTTGGGATAAAATTACTGTTAATTTCTCGCCAGAAGCGGGAAAACACCAAGCCGCTTCTTACGTTTTAAACAAAGACGAAGAAAAACTTACATTTTTCGCCGGACCGGGGACATTTCATATTATGGAGTCCAATAAACCGTTTATCGCTTTATCAAAGCAGAAAAACGGCGTGAGAATCGCTTATGAAATGCCCGCGGGAAAATCCTCATGGGAAGGAGGGGGTCAAGAAGGCCAGCTCCGACTCAAAGGAAAAGAGGACGGCACAACCGTGAAGGTTGTGCTAAAAAAATAAAGCCAAATCCCCCGCTCATAAAATATCGTGAGCGGGGGATTTTTAAATTTTAATATTAGATTTTAACCTCCTATTTGACTACTAACAGTGCTTTTTATCAAAGTAACGACTCCTCTGGATATAACCGCGATTGCGATTCCCAACAGCGCGTAAAGCAGGGTGGTTTTCGCCGTCTTAATTTTATTCTCGTCTCCGGCGGCGGTAACGTAATTATAAGCGGCCCACAAAATCATGACTGTCGCGATTGCTAATAAAATTGTAAAGAATATATTAACTATGCTGGATATTGTGCCCACAAGACTATCAGTGTCACTTATACGACTTCCTCCGGGTACTATTTCTACTGCTGAAACAACCAACGCAACTGAAAAAATTACAACAAAAGCAGTCGCCAATCCTAAACTTATTTTTTTAATCATATATTTTCAGAATTTAACAATCGACCTTTTCTATTTTTATATCCCTAAAATATCTTTTATCAAACTGGGGATATTCGTTATCATTAGTAAAGCTATAATCGCAAGACCGATGATGGAATATTTTATGACATTTTTCCCGCTTTCCAATTTTTTGGGGTCTCCCGCGGAAGTCAGAATTTCGTAAGCTCCGTATAAAATCATTATAGTCGCGATCGGAGCGGCTATTTTAAACAAGATTCCAATCGCCCTGTTCACCAGCGCGAAAATATCGGTCGTGCCCAATGGATTCGGTAAATCTACACTTGTAATTCCCGGACTTCCGCCCGCTTCACCCGGACTTCCGCCCGCCTCCGCCGCAATAGCGGCCTTTATGAAAAATTTTATAAATAAATCCATTTTTAAAATTATAAGCTAAACGTTTTTAAAATCAACTCAGTAACATTACTGGAGCCAACCCGTTAATAAAACAGAGTTTGTTGCGGAGCAGGAAAGTTCGGGATAAATTATGAAAATCAATAACAATTTATCGTATTCCACGGGCCCCAATTTTCAATTGACGTGCTACCGGTTAAAACTTTTAAAACGGTGTCAATTATCAGCCAAGCGCAAAATAAAATCACTATTCCCAGCAACGCGTTCCAAACCATTTTTTTCCCGCCGGCCGCGGCTTCCGGATTTCCCGCCGAAGTCAAAAGTTTAAATCCGGCAATCAATATGACAACGGTTGCAAACACAAACGACGCTTTAAAAAGAAAATCAATCACGTTTTTCGCCAATAGGAATAAATCGCAGAATTTACAGTAAGCCCCGCCGCCCGTGCCCGGCCCGCAAGGGACTAACCCCTCTCCGCGCGCTAAAAAGGGGGCAGTAACCGACAACACGCCAAGCCCATAAATAATTTTTATTTTATTCATTTTATAAATTATCAATCGCTGTTAATTTCCGCTTCCGCCTGTTGAAGCGCCCGTTGAGGAGATAATTTTCCGTTTATTATGGATTCTATCATATTAGAAACACTTTTGCCGAAATTTTCCCGATTGTATTGATAGACTGAATTTGCAGTCAGAGCTTGTTTGGCAAAAATGTTCAAGTCTAAATCTTTGTAATATTGATTGATTAAAGATTTGAGAGCCGGCGATTCGCCAGCCGATTTAAGATACAAAAGAGAGGTTTGCGAATCGGCCGTTGAGTTTATTATAAAATCCCACGCGGCTTGCGAATTTTTGCTTTGTTGCGAAACGGCCAGCCCCCAATAATCAGCGATATTGACCGGGCGCGAAGGATTTATTTGCGGAACCGGCATTATTGAATAATTTAGATAAGGATTTTTTTGCCTGATTGCCGCCATTTGGCGCGCGTATCCGAAAAACATCGCCGAATCTCCCGTGGAAAAAGTATTCAGCGCGTTTCCAAAATTATCGCTCCAAGTGTAATATTGGCTCGCCGGATTTGAGAATTGCAGATACAAATTGAGCGCGCCGATTGCTTTATCATTAAAAAATATTTTTCCCCCCGGGGAAGGCGTAAAATCAGAACCATATTGCAACATTAAAAGCTCCAATATGTCGGAAGCGTTTTCAATTGATTTTGCTGAACCGCCGATGCCCGCCGCGGATTTTTTAATCTGGTGATTAAGGTCTAAATCGGTAAAATAGGGAATTAAATTTTTAAAATCATTCCACGTTGTCGGGTTAACCGCTATGCCCTTGGTATTGAAAATATCTTTATTGTAAAAAAGCGCCAAAGAATCCAGATACAGCGGAAGCGCGTAAACTTGCCGGTTTGACGCGAAATCTTTTTCAATAACGTCGGGATAAAGTTGGCGCAAATTTATGTAAGGAAATTGGCTATCCGAGACAGGAATTATTTTGTCTCCGTGTTTGGGAAGCCAGCTTCTGTGGAACATAAACACATCGGGACCACTGTTTTTTGCCAGTGAATTAAGCAGAGTAATTTCATAATTTTTTTCGTTAATCTGCTGGTAATTAATTCTCGTGTTTTGATGGATTTTATTGTAACTTTCCAAAAGCGGTTTTACGATATCATAACTGTCAACGCCCCAAAAATTCAAAGTTATCTGCCGTCCGGTTCCCCCATAACCTCCGTTTTTATTTAAACCGGGGATTACGCCCAAAAAAACCAAAATAAAAAAAAGAACGATAAAGACGGCAACGCTGATTATAATTTTTTGGCTCTTTGTAAAGTTATTAAGATTCATTACTATAAATGATACCAAAATGAATTATTGCAGTGAACCAGCTTATTCACAATTTTAATCAAAACCTAAAAACCGACTTTTATAAGATTACCGCCGCCGCCAATTTGTCTTTTTCTTTGAGTTTCATAATTTTTACTCCGCTTGTCGCTCTTCCCGCCATTCTAATACTTGCCAGTTGAGTTCTTATCACCTGCCCTTTTCCCGAAATCGCGATTACTTCTTCTTCATCTTTAACAATCTGGCTTGAAACAATCAGGCCGGTTTTGGAATTAATTTTTGCGGTTTTAATTCCCATCCCGCCGCGGCTTTGCGTTTTATATTCTTTCAAAGAAGTTTGTTTCGCAAACCCGTTTTCAGTAACAATCATCAAATTTTGTTTTTTGGCGCTCGGGTCTTCTTTAATAATTCCGAATCCGGAAACGGCATCATTTTTTTTAAGTTTGATTGCCCGGACTCCCATTGAATTTCTTCCCAGCGGTTTCAATTGAGTTTCTTTAAATCTGATCGCCTGTCCTTGCGCGGTTGTGATTATTATTTCATCTTTTCCCGATGATAATTTTACGCCTTTAAACAAATCGCTTTTTTGCAAATTAATCGCGATTATTCCGGTTCTTCTGATGTTGGCAAAATCCGCAAGCGCGGTTTTTTTGATGGTTCCGCCTTTTGTAATCATAACCAAAAAACTATTTTTATTTTCCGCCAGTTTTTCCGAATAAGAAATTATCGCGCTGATATTTTCATCCGGAGGAATTTCCAAAAAGTTTTGAATGAGTTTGCCTTTGGCCGTTCTGTTCCCCACCGGAATTTCATAAACCTTAGTCTGGAAAACCCTTCCTTTGTCGGTGAAAAACAGGATATTGTCATGCGTGTTTGCGGAAATGAAATGAGATAAAATATCTTCTTCGTTTACTTCAGAACCAATTAAACCGATTCCGCCCCTTTTTTGCGTCTTAAATGTTGCAGGGGCAATTCTTTTAATGTATCCGTTTTTTGAAAGAGTGATAATTGCTTCTTCTTCCGAAACTAAATCTTCTTCTTTAAATTCCGTAAGTCCTCCGGACACTACTTTTGTTTTTCTGGCATCTCCATATTTTAATTTTATTTCCGCCAACTCGTCTTTAATGATTTTCAAAATTTTTACCTGACTTTTCAAAATTATTTCCAGTTCGGCGATGAGTTTTTTCTTTTCTTTTAATTCGTCGTCTATTTTTTGCCTTTCCAGAGCGGCTAAGGTTTGTAGTTTCATTTCCAGAATTGCGTTTGCCTGAATTTCGGTGAGTTTGAATTTTTTAATAAGATTCTCGCGGGCGTCATCTTTGTCTTTTGATTTTTTAATCGTCTGAATAACCGCGTCAATGGATGACAACGCTTTTGCCAGCCCTTCCAAAATGTGCGCGCGTTCTTTCGCTTTTTTCAAATCAAATTCAGCGCGTCTTTTAACAACTTCTTTTCTGTGCTCAAGATAATATTCCAGAATTTCTTTCAATGAAAGGAGTTGGGGTTGAATTCCGTTCGTAAGCGCAATCATATTGTAATTGAAATTTTTCTGAAGGTCAGTGTGTTTGTAAAGCTGGTTTAAAATTTTTTTTGAAGAGACGTCATTCTTCAATTCAATGACAATCCGCAAACCGTCGCGGTCGCTTTCGTCGCGCAAATCTTTTATTCCCTCAATTTTCTTTTCCTGCACCAAGCCGGCAATTTTCAAAATCAATTCCGACTTATTAACCTGATAGGGAATTTCGGTGATTATAATGTTGTATTGATTATTCTTTCTTTCCTGAATTTCGGAAACTGCTCTGGCAGTAACGCTTCCTCTGCCGGTCGCGTAAGCTTCTGTAATAGCTTTTTTGTCATAGATAATTCCCCCGGTGGGAAAATCAGGTCCTTTTACGAAGTTAAGCAAATCCTCCGTAGTCGCGCGCGAATTATCCGCCAAGTGCAAAATCCCGTCAATAATTTCGCTTAAATTATGAGGGGGGATATTAGTAGCCATACCAACGGCAATGCCGGATGTTCCGTTAAGCAATAAATTCGGAAGTTTGGCGGGCAGAACTTTTGGCTCCTGTGTTGTTGAATCGTAATTGGCCTGCCAATCAACGGTTTCTTTTTCAATATCAAACAAAAGTTCTTCGGCGATTTTAGACAATCTTGCTTCCGTGTACCTGTAAGCAGCCGCGGAATCTCCATCGATTGACCCAAAATTCCCTTGTCCGTCCACCAACGGATACCGCAAAGAAAATTCTTGCGCCATTCTCACCATTGCGTCATAAACGGAAATATCCCCGTGAGGGTGGTAACTTTTTAGAACTTCTCCGATAACGGCGGCTGATTTTCTGTACTTAACCGCGGCTTTCAGTCCGGTTTCCCACATTGTCCACAAAATTCTTCTTTGCACGGGTTTTAGTCCGTCGCGGACATCCGGCAGAGCGCGCGAAACAATAACAGACATCGCGTAGTTCAAATACGATTCCTGCAGTTCGTCCCCTATTTCTCTTTTTTCAATTTTTTCTAAAAATTTTTCTTCCATTACTGTTTAGTTATTGGTTATTGGTTATTTTATATTTGGATTCTCAATAATTATTGAATTTTTTGACCCAATGACGGATATTTTTTCAAAAATATCCGAAACGACGCTTTTTATTTTGTTTAAAACATTGTCTTTGGCGATTCCCAATCCTGTTTTGAAAATAGTCCAGAATTCCACATCTGTTTTTTCTATCTGGTTCTGATTGTTTGCGTCTTTAATCACAAACGCATTCATATACACAATCCAGATAAATATAATCAGAACCATTGCCGCTACGCTTAATCCGATTAACCACGGTTTTTTCTTTTCATTTTCCGAATACCTTATTTTTTCTAAATATTTCCTCATTAAATTTCAAATTGCAGTTTAATTATTTTATGTCTTTAAAATAATTAATTGCGACGATTTAACGCCGGCTAAATCTTTTTTCTTGATGTTTAGTTTCTCCTGTGGTTCAACTTTTCCATGATTAAATTCTTCCAAAAAAATTTTTAAATCATCCGTATTTCTTTTTAATCCCGGTATTTTATACAGCGCGGGAATAATAATTTTCGGCTGAATTTGTCTTATTAACTTCATTGCGATCTTTTGCTCAATAAACGGTTTTCCGCCCGCGGGCATAAGCAAAATATCCGTTTCTTCCATTTTTTCCATTATGTCCGAAGTGGGTATTTCCGACAAGTATCCTAAAACGCAAATTTTAATATCTTCCGTCTGAATTATAAAAATGTTTTTCAAAAATGAGCCGGCGGATTCTTTTTCCAATAAAAATCCGTTGACAGCAATGTTGTTAAAATTATATTCGCCGGCATTTTGCACGGTTATTATGCCATCTTCCATTTGAGGCAGAGGATAAGCGACAAGAGTTTTTAAAATGGCATCATATTTAAAACGCGGAGAAGAAAGCCCGCTTTTGGCGTCAATTGGGTCGGTTAAAATAACGAAATCGCCGCTTTGAATTTTAAAACAATTTTCACCGTAAAAAGATATGTTCATACAAAAATTAAAATTACCTAATTACTTAATTACCAAATTACAATTTTTATGTTAGATTACGACGTAATTGGGTAATTGAGCAAATAAGCAATTCAGTCGAAGTTTATCACAAAAACTCTTGCTTTTCAAATAATTTTGACTTAGAATTATGGCTTATGATGATAACAACAACAGAAAATAAAAATTTGGCAATGAGCCAATTAATCAAAAGTAATCCGAATTTAGTGTCTTTTTTAAAGGAGGGGGACTTAATTGAGGCAAAATTACTGAATAGAACCCCAAAAGCGGTTTTTTTTGATTTAGAAAAATTCGGAACGGGCGTTGTATATGGAATTGAGCTTATTAACGCCAAAGAAATTGTAAAAGGACTGAATATGGGCGACACAGTGAGCGCTAAAATAAATCAATTGGAAAACGAAGATGGGTTTGTGGAGCTTTCGCTAGCAAACGCCCATGCCCAGAAAAATTGGCAGGATTTAAAAGATCTTAAAGAAAGCGGCGAGGTTATCGCGACTAAAATTAAGGGAGCAAACAGCGGTGGCTTGATCGCCGATATCAGTGAAATAAAAGCGTTTTTGCCAGTTTCACAGCTTAGCGCCGAACATTATCCGCGAATTGAAAAAGGAGACCAGAGCAAGATTCTGGAAGAATTGAAAAAATTTGTGGGACAGGAATTGAAAGTTAAAATTATTGACATCAATCCGCGGAATAACAAACTTATCATTTCCGAAAAAGAAGCTGTTGAAGAAAATGTCAGGGATTTGCTTGTAAAGTATAAAGTTGGCGATGTTATTGAAGGAGTTGTGTCAGGAATCGCCGATTTCGGCGCGTTTGTCAGATTTATTGACAATCCTTCAATAGAAGGGCTTGTCCACATTTCCGAATTTGATTACAAATTGATTGACAGCCCCAAAGACGTAGTCAAGGTTGATGAAACCGTTAAAGTCAAAATTATTGAAATTAAAGACGATAAAGTATTTTTATCCTTGAAAGCTTTAAGACCGAATCCATGGGAAGCGGTAAACGAAAAATTCAAAGAAGGGCAGGAAGTTGACGGTGTTGTTTATAAAACAAATCCTTTTGGCGCCTACATCAGTCTCGGCGACGACCTTTACGGACTTATACATGTTTCGGAATTCGGTTCTCCCGAAGAAATGAAAAAGCAATTGGAAATTGGAAAGAGTTATAATTTTATAATTGAAGCGATTAAGCCCGAAGAAAAAAGAATTATTCTTAAAATCAAAAAACAGGAAGAAGACGAGAATAAAGAAAAAACCTCGCAAGGGGTTTTTTAAACGTTTAGATTCAAATAGATATTAACCGCCTATGTTTTGCAGAATAACAGTATTTTTACCGGTAATCTGCCAATTGCCGTTTATAATGGCTATAATAACAGCAACGGGTAAATGTTGACAAAATGAAGAAATGGGTGTATAATGCCAAAAATTTGGAACCTTAAAAAACAGCCTGCTTGGCGGGTTTAAAAGAATAGGATAGCGAGAGGCGTGAAATGAGAGTAATAATGAGCGCAGTTTTAATTTTCTTTGTTTTGGCGATACCAACAAAACCGATTCTTGTTTTTGCCGCAAATTTTCCTCAAATTGAAAATTTTTTAATTCAAGATTCCGGCAACGCTTTAAAAATCAGTTTTGATTTTAAAGGAGTAATCGGTGGTTTAGAGAAAGCCGAATTTACCGTTGGTTATGTTGTTGCGCATAAAGAGGGAGTGATAACGCGATACGATATTGCGGAAAATTTAATACTTGCTCCAAAATCAACGACAACCATTATAAAGGGGAAATTTCAAAACACCGACGGCAGGTTTGAAATCAGTATTCCGGTTTCTCTGGCTAAAAATGGATTGAAACCGGGGGATAAAATTAAATATTTTATCTTTTTAATTGATGAATTGGGAAGAAAATCCAATATCATTTTCTGCGAATTTGAATTGGCAGAGAGATGGGAGATTTAAGGAGGATGAAATGAAAGTAATGAAATATTATTTTTTCTTGTTTTTTCTTATTGGAATGTCTGCTTGTTCCGGTATTGCTGTAAGAGAATCTTCTGATAAACAAATTCAATTTACGGCAGTATCGGTAAAAGATATAAAAATAACGTCTGACACGGAAGTTCCCGCGGAATACTTGGTTCAAGGGAAAGAAGTTTTAATTAAAATTTTTGAAGAAGAGGGTATTTCAGTTATTAAAGAAAATCAATTATCAGAAGGAATAATTGAAATAGAAGTCAGAATTAAAAATTTCAAAGATCCTAATGCCGCGCTTACTTTCCTAACCAGTCCAATTCCTTTTTTAATGGGCTTGCCCGGTATGGCGCAAATTAACGGCGATGCGTGTGTGTTTAAGAAAGGAGAAAAACTGCTTGAATTTGAGCATTAATTCAAGCGGCGGCGGCTATCGTCCAAAGGGAGAATTATTTATGTGGACGATGGAAAAAATCGCAAAAAAAATAGCGGCAGTTTTAAAAAATTAAAACCGGCAGATTTAAATCTGCCGGTTTTTTAAATTATTTCCAATAAGTTGTTTTTTTATTGTTTCTGCAGGTTTGGTATAGTATAATGTCGGTAAATGCAAAATCTCTACAAGAACAGATTGTTCATTTTGTTCTTAATATTGCTAATTATTATTTTTCCTGTCCGATTTGCTCAAGCAGGAGGAGTTTTTAAATCAATTAGTCTTGTTATAGCTGTTGTAGTGGCGTTTGCAATAAATTTAATTCCCGGTATCGGACAAATAATTAGTGTTGGAATAATTAATGGCTTGGGGACCGCTCTTCTTATGGGTTCTATGGCTGTGGTTGGAGAAAATCCCGACTCTGCTTGCGAAAATCTTCCTGCTGGGACTCAAACTTACAGCCCATGTAAGCCCGATACCTTATTATGCGCAGAAGACTCCTGCGCTTTTCTCAATCCAAATGGAAACTATGCCAAAATTGACACAAGAGGAAAAAGTATTTTTGGAAGCGCCGATCAATGTGTAAAAATAACAAGAACCGAATCTGTAGAACAGACAACTATAAATGAAACAGGAAATCAGGTGGCCATTTACAGACTTACTCAATCCAATAGTATGAGTTTGCAGGATTTTTCTATGTGGTTTTTAATGTCGCTTTGGTGGTCTTCGGGAAACGGTTATGTAAATGTGACTAATGGAAATTATCATAGCCGATATCGGCGGGAGCCGCTCCGGCCGCCGGAGGCGGGGATGAAAAAACATCT
>JASEIG010000010.1 GCA_030017615.1 Patescibacteria group bacterium | reverse complement strand
AAAAAATTTAAATTAAATTATTTACTTCTTTTTCCTCCTTAAAAACGCCGGAATATCCCAGTTTTTTTCCTCATCCATTATCGCTTTCTTTTCATTCTTTTTCCCGATTTTTTCTTCAGGTTTAATAATTTCCGTCTCATTTTTTTTCTCTTCAAACGGCAGTGAATGATTTTTTAAAATTATTTCTTCATCGGATACGAATAAATTGGAATGAAAACGCGCCTCTCTTACAAGCAAATCACTGAAGCCGGCCGCGATTAAAGTTATTTTCAACTGCCCCTTGCTTAATTTTCTGTCATAATACGTCCCGAAAATAATTTTCGCCGACCCGTCGGCTTTTTCAGAAATTGCCGTGGCAATTTCATTAATTTCTTGCATTTTAAGGTCATTCCTTCCGGAAACGCTGAATAAAAGCCCCTTAACACCGTCTATGGAAGTTTCAAGCAGAGGCGAATTTACGGCCGCCATAGCGGCTTTTGACGCCCTTCCTTGTCCTGAAGCTATTCCAATTCCCACCATAGCCGAACCGGCATCTCTCATTACCGTTTTTATGTCCGCAAAATCAATATTAATAATTCCCGGTGTAAGAATAAGCTCGGCGATTCCTTTTACGGAATCTTTCAGAACCCTGTCCACTTCCTCAAAAGCTTTTATCAACGAAGTGTCTTTGTTGATGATTGAAAATATTTTGTCGTTAGGAATTGTGATTAAAGTATCAACACGGTCCCTTAATTTTATCAGTCCTTCTTCCGCGATCCGCTGGCGCTGTCCACCCTCAAAAGTAAACGGTTTGGTTACTATGGCGATTGTAAGGATATTAAGTTCTTTGGCAATTTCCGCCACGATGGGAGCGGCTCCGGTTCCCGTGCCTCCGCCCATTCCAGCCGTAATAAAAACTATATCCGCGTCTCTGACAGCTTCCACGATTTCCGATCTGCTTTCTTCAGCCGCCTGCTTCCCAAGTTCGGGGTTCATTCCAGTCCCTAAACCTCTCGTAAGATTTTTTCCGATATAAACTCGTTTTTTCGCGTTTGAATTGTTTAAGTCTTGAATATCGGTGTTAATCGTAATTAAATCAATGCCACGCGGGAATTCTTCATACATCCTTGAAACAGCGTTCCCTCCTCCGCCGCCGATACCAACAACTTTAATACGAGCTAAAACACTGTCTCTTTTACCGCCGACAGACAGTTTGTTTTCAATAACCATTTTCAGCTTCAATTTTGGTCTTGACGATGATTTTGATTTGATTTTTACTTTCTTCTTTTTCATATTTTTTATATCTAGAGCAATCGCCAACATACAAACCAAACACAAACATATAAATTCGCGTTATTACACTAAATTCGTATATTCACGAATATTTACGGAATCAAATTTTTCAAAATTCTTGATAAAAACACTCCTTTTCCAGACATCCATCCGGACAATTTATTCTCTTCCGTAAGCCGACTACTTCCGTAAGAAAGCAATCCGCACGCCACCGCAAACTCCAGCTCCTCGGACTTGGAAGACAAATCGTGGTTTAAGGAGTCAAAATTATCGGATTCTAAATGGGCTAAGTGGACCGGCAATTTTAATTCCTGCTTCGCCAAATCCGCAATTCCTTCCATTTTCGCCCCTCCTCCGCAAAGGATTACTCCAGCGGGAAGCCGGGTTTTCCCGATTGATTTTAGTTCATTATGGATTAGTTCAAAAATTTCAGCAAGTCTTACTTCTATTATGTCGGAAACGAATTTTTTTGAAACAATTGATTTCAAACCGGGGTCAAATTTTCTCAAATCAATTTTTTCTTTTAACGAAACTTCTTTTGATAACGCATGCCCGTGTCCGATTTTTATTTTTTCCGCAACATCTATGGAACATTTTAACGCAATCGCCAAATCGTTTGTAATATTTGACGCGCCTATGGGAAAAACTTTTGCGCTCACAAGTTTGTTTTCTTCAAAAACGCTTATACTCGTAGTCCCAAATCCGATATCAACCGCAACCGTTCCCAATTCTTTATGAGTTTTACTAAGCGCGGAATTAGACACGGCAAGCGGATTATAAACCATTTCACTTATATCTCCCCCGTTTGATCCAATCGCTTTATAAATATCGTTCATAACAGGAGTAAACGCGTCAACAATAACGCTATTGACTTCCAGTCTTGCTCCGTGCATCCCCAAAGGATTTTGAATCTGATCAATTCCGTCAATAACATATTCTTGAATTATAGTATGAACGATTTTCCTGTTGGCAGTCAGGTTTATCGCTTGAGACGCTTTAATCGCCCTGTCTATGTCATCCTGATAAATTTCATTATCGGCTCTTGAGACGGCGATTATTCCTTTTGAAGTTTGCAATTTGATATTTTTCCCGCCGACATTCACAAAAATATTTTTAAGAGCGTTTTTACTTATTCTGCTTATTTCTTCAAAAATATGGGAGAGTATTTTTATAATTTCCTGCAAATCGGAAATTTCTCCTTTCTTGATTCCATTACTGGGCAACTGCAATACGTCAACTAACGATAATTGATTTTCTTTATTTAATTCGGCAACTAAAATTTTTATTTGTGACGACCCTAAATCTATCGCTGTGATATACATAATGTAAATCAGTAATTAAGTAATTGGGCAATTAGGCAATTTAGTAATTTTTATAATTTAATTACTTATTTACTTAATTACTCAATTACTCAACTTATTAATTTCCTAATTACAAATTTTTCTTTTTCCTTCATTCTTATTCTATCACTTTCTTTCTCATGGCCATAGTCCAAAATATGCAAGATTCCATGCGCTATTAACTCTTCTGCGGTAAATAAATCGCTGTTTTCTTTATTTAATCTGCCGTTCTTAATTCTTAATTCATAATTCTTAATTCTATCCGGATTAAGATAAATTTCTCCCAATTTTTGGCCTTTTTTATCCGGGTTTGGGAATGTTTTCGGTTCTTTAAAGCT
This sequence comes from Patescibacteria group bacterium, assembly GCA_030017615.1. Lineage (GTDB taxonomy): Bacteria > Patescibacteriota > Minisyncoccia > UBA6257 > UBA9933 > JASEIG01. The sequence goes on along the minus strand of JASEIG010000010.1, from coordinate 19,721 downwards.
TAAAATATCGGTTATTTTGTTTTTACCCCGATATTTTTTATTTAAATCCCTCATTTCTCCGTCTCCTGCTAAATAAATTTCCACAATCGTATTTTTCTTTTTTAATACTTTTAAAACCTCCAACGCAATTTCTTTTACGCGTTTTTCAAACTTTTTAAACTTCTTATCAACGCTAAAAACCAAAACTTCGTTTTTCATTATATAAAAATTTAGTAATTACAATAAACTTCCGCCTAAAAAATGATAGATTGCCAAAATAAACGGAATTACAAGCTGAAACCCGAAAAATATAAAAAATATCAGAATAAACATTCCGTATCTTTCCAAAAACATTTCAACTCCGGAAAAATTTCTTGGCAAAATCGCGAAAAGAACCTTAGAGCCGTCAAGAGGAGGAATCGGAACAAGATTAAAAACCCCCAAAATAAGATTAACAAGAATAATTATATTGATAAAAATCGCCAAGGGGTGCAAAAAAGCCGCGCTGGAATAACTGATAATTTTTAAAATAAGACTGAATATAATCGCGATTGAAAAATTACTCAATGGTCCCGCAATCGCGATATACCCCGAATCTCTTTTTGGATTTTTTAAATTGGACGGGTTAATTGGAACCGGTTTTGCCCATCCAAACACCACCGGACTTTTTAAAATAAAAAGAAGCAGGGGCAAAACAAAAGACCCAACCGGATCTAAATGTTTTATCGGATTTAAAGTGAGCCTCCCGAAGTTTTTTGCGGTGCTGTCTCCCAATCTCAACGCCGCAAAACCGTGTGAAATTTCGTGAATAATCGCGGAAAAAAGCAAAACCAATAATTGAAATATTATCATTACTGAATCGTTCATTAATATCATTCTACAATTTATTTTTAAAATTTAAAAATAAAGCCTCTCCGCTGTGAAAGCCGAAGAGGTCAAATTATTTTTATGGTAATTAAGTAGATAAATTGTCTAATTACCAAATTACTTAATTACTTGATTACTTGATTACTTGATTACTTGATTCGTTGTTTTTTTCTTTATCTCCCCTAAAATTTTCGGATTTTCTTTCAGATAATCTTTTGACTGTTCTATTCCAACTCCCAATTTCTGTCCTTCAAAACTATATGTGTTTCCTGATTTTGAAACAGCCCCTGTTTTAACGGCAGTCGCTAAAACATCGCTTTCGTAAGAAATTCCTTCGCCGTATAAAACATCAAATTCCGCTTCTTTAAACGGCGGCGCGACTTTGTTTTTCACCACTTTCGCTTTTACGCGGTTTCCAATTATATTTTCCCCTTTTTTAATCTGCGCGATTCTGCGAATATCAATGCGGACCGATGCCGCGAATTTCAAAGCCAGACCGCCGGGGGTTGTTTCAGGATTGCCAAAAATGATTCCGATTTTCATTCTTATCTGATTTATAAAAATTACCGTGCAATTTGATTTGTCAATTAAAGATGTGAGTTTCCTAAGCGCCTGCGCCATCAAACGCGCTTGCCTTCCGACATGATGATCTCCCATCTCACCCTCTATTTCCGCGCGTGGCGTCAAAGCCGCGACAGAATCAACCACAATTATGTTAATAATCCCCGACTTCACCAAGCTTTCTAAAATATTTAAAGCTTCTTCCCCGCTGTCCGGTTGAGAAATTAAAAGATCGTTTATTTTTACTCCCAGTTTTTTCGCGTAATCCGGGTCCATGGCATGTTCCGCATCAATAAAAGCGGCTTTTCCTCCTTTTTTCTGCGCTTCAGCAATCGCATGTAAAGCCAAAGTTGTCTTCCCGGAGCTTTCTGGCCCGTAAATTTCAATAATTCTTCCTTTCGGCAATCCTCCTACTCCAAGCGCCATATCCAACGAAAAAGAGCCTGTGGAAATCGCATCCACGTTTACTTTTTTTATATTTCCCAGTTTCATTATGGAACCATCGCCGAACTTCTCTTGTAAAGATTCCAGAAGATGGTCTATATCGTTTGACGCCTGCTGGCTTGCTTTATTTTTCGCCTCGTCTTTTTTTATTTCTTCTTTTTTAGACATTTTAATTTTAAATTATTGTTGGTATATAATTTCTTTTGTTATTTTTATTTCTTTTCCGAGCAGTTTTTTCACCTTAAATTCAATAATATTGATTCCGGGCTGAAGTGAATACTGTTTTTCAAAATTTCCGTTCGTGTCCGCCGGCGTATCTTCATTGTTAATCAAAAGCCTGTTTCTTGAATCAATTTTTCCCTTAATATCTATGAAAGGTTGGTTCACTACTGTGCTGTCGGACAAGGGACTGTAAATTTCAAGCGAGCCGGAAAACAATTTGCTTATTCCAAAAATCAAATAAATTATAGCAAAAATAAGTAAAATAACAATTATAGTTTTTTTCTTATCAGCTTTTTTAAAAGCAAACCGATTAAAAGGAAGATTGTCTTTTTCTCCTGAAATTTTTAAATCAAAATTTTTTTTATAAGCCTGCCAAAAAACATCTCCGTCAATGCCTAAAACCTCGGCCGCTTTCATTAAATACCCCCTTATGTAAGGCGCAGGCGGAAGTTTTTTGTTGTCTTCGTTATAAATCGCTTTTAAATAATCTTCCGGTATATCCGCCAGATGCGCCAGTTTTTCTATATTCAGCCCTTTTAAAAACAAAGCTTCTTCAAACATTTGTTTAAAATTTTTCACTTGATTTTCCGGCATAATGTTTTTATTTAACACTTTTTAATTATTCAACTAACTAATTTACTAATTAACCAATCCGCTAATTAACCAAGTTCTTGTCTAAAAACCTCTCTCGGCTTTGCGCCTTCGCCGGGTCCCACTATTCCTTGCGCTTCCATTATATCAAGTAATCTTGCCGCGCGCGCGTATCCGATTTTTAGTCTTCGTTGAAGCAGAGACGCCGACGCTTTTTGCGCTTGGGTTACTATTTTTATCGCTTCATCCAACAACTCGTCTTCATCGCCATCTTCGCCCAAAAAATCGTCAAAAACATCTTTTATTTTTCCATTTTCTGAATTATTATTCACGTTAAAATCTGGCGTTTCTTTGTCTTCGCCTATTATATCTTTATTATTTTCCCTAAGGAAATCCGCCACCTTTCTTATTTCTTCTTCGGTTAAATAAGCGCCTTGAATTCTTTTTGGTTTGGACAACTCAGACGATATAAAAAGCATATCGCCGCCGCCTAAAAGTTTTTCCGCTCCGGATGTGTCCAATATCGTTCTTGAATCAACTTGACTCGCAACCTGCAAAGCAATTCTTGAAGTGATGTTAGCCTTGATAAGTCCGGTAATTATTTCAACAGAAGGTCTCTGTGTGGATAAAATTAAATGAAGCCCCGTCGCGCGCGCCATTTGCGCCAGTCTTACAATATATCCTTCCACTTCTCTTCCGTAAGTGCTCATCAAATCCGCCAGTTCGTCAACCACAATTACAATATAAGGCAAAATTTCGTCTGGATTTTTTTTACTATAACTGTGAATATCGCGCGAGCCGGCTTTGAGCAATATTTCATACCTTCTGTCCATTTCATTCAGCGCCCATTTGAAAACTCCTAAAGACTTTTTTGATTCGGTTATAACGGGCGCGATTAAATGAGGAATACTTTCATAAATTGAAAGTTCAACCCGCTTTGGATCAATTAAAATAAGCCGCAAGTCGCTCGGAGAATTTTTATATAAAAGAGAAGTTAAAATTGAATGTATCGCCACGCTTTTACCGCTACCGGTGCTTCCCGCAATAAGCAAATGAGGCATCTTTTTTATATCGGCGAATATCGGCTCGCCGGTAACATCCCGCCCTAAAGCGAAACTTATTTGTCCCGAAGAAATAAATTCCGGATAATTCATCAGACTTCCAAGTCTCACAACCGCGGCGGCTTTATTGGGAACTTCAATTCCCACCAGTGACTTTCCCGGAATAGGCGCTTCTATTCTTATGGGATGCGCCGCCAAAGCCAAAGCTAAATCCTGCGACAACGCAATAATTCTTGAAAGTTTTATGCCTTCGGCCGGTTTTAAAGTATATCGCGTAACTTTTGGCCCGATATTTATCTCGCCCATTTCAACCAGAATGCCGAAACTTTCCAAAGTTCTTTTTATGATATTCGCGTTTGCCCGCAAATCTCCCGAAGTAGGTTTTTCAATTGAAGATTTAAGCAAATCAAGCGGCGGGAAAATATAAGTTCCCGATTTTTTTTTAAAAATTTTTCGCGAAGCGATTGCCGGCATCGCCGCGACAATTTTATCTTTAATATCCAGTTCAAATTCTTTTTTCGGCTCTTTTTCAATTTCCTCCGTTTCCGGTTCTTCAGGCATCATTTCATTTTCCATTTCTTCGTCAATTTCTTCATTTTCGCCCCAATCATCCCGAATTTTTTCCTTTCTTTTTATTTTTATCGGCAAATTAAGAGTGACTAAAAATGAAATTATCAACAACACGCTGATAATTACTATTGAAGCCGTAAAACCGAAAAGATTTTGCACCGAACCGACTGATTTGCCTAACAATCCCGCCTTATCGCCGTTAAAAATAATATCTATAAACCCCAACCCCGAAAATACAAAAAGAATCGCGCCCAAAAAAGCCGCTCCATAAATTTTTTTCCTCTCAGACGAAAGAAAAACAATTCCAAGCGTTAAAAATATCAGCGGTAAAAGAAAATATCCCCAAGCGCCCAAAAAAGCCGCGAATATTTTGTACAAAAAATTCCCCGCCGGACCGGCATTGTCAAAATCCGCCAAAAGTAAAATAATAGCCAGCCCCAAAAACACTATCCCCCAGATGCTTTTTTTTGTATCCGGATGAAGACTTAACTCGTCCAAAAAACCTTCTTTTTCTCCTTTTGCTTTGAAATTTTTACCCCCATTCTGCTCCTGTTTTTGCTTCTTTTTTTTTCTTCGACTCATAGTTTAATCATTTTATCAATAAAACTACGGATAATTCAATCCATACAACGCTTTTGTCGTTCAATTACAAATATGTATAATTTCTAATAATGACAAAGCAAAGCTATATTATCGGCATAGACGAAGTGGGACGAGGTCCTTTAGCGGGTCCGGTTACAGTCTGCGCTGTTTTAAAGCCAAAAAAAATGAGGCTTCCGTCTATATGTAAAAGCAAAAAATTGAAAAAAATTCCATTAAAAGATTCCAAAAAACTCCGCGTCAAACAAAGAGAAGTGTGGTTTAAATTTATAAAACAGCAAAATATTCCGTATGCAATCGCAAACGTCGGTCCAAAAATCATTGATAAAATAAATATTTCCCAAGCCGCCAACCTTGCCGCCGCCAGAGCATTAGCAAAATTAATTATAAAATTGCAAAAATCTTTCAATCTTTCAATATTTCAATATTTCAATATTTTCCTAGACGGAGGATTAAAAATTAACCCGCCATTGTCTAAAAAACTAATGGCTAATGGCTATTCGCTAAAAACTGTTGTAAGGGGTGACGAAAAAATTCCGGATATCGCTTTAGCTTCCATTATTGCCAAAATCCACCGCGATAAATATATGAGAAAATTGCATAAAAAATATCCGCAATACGAATTTGATATCCATAAAGGATACGGCACAAAAAAACATTATAAAAAAATTAAAAAACATGGTGTTTCCGAAATCCACAGAAAAAGTTTTTTGAAAAAAATACGCAAACCCCGCAGTGAAATTTCAACGTTTTTTTCAAAAAACCGCTCCGTGGTAAGTCAAAATTCTACTATAGGGAAAATAAAAAGATGTCAATTTCAAACAGAAAAAAAATAATTATTATTTTGGGACCTACCGCCTCCGGCAAATCAGACCTTGCTGTCAAAATTGCTGAATATATTGAAATGCTCGCAAAATTTAAAAAAGTTTCTGAAACACAAAACCTAAAACCTAAAACCTATCTTGGCGGAGAAATTATTTCTGCCGATTCCCGCCAGATTTACAGGGGGCTGGATATCGGCAGCGGCAAAGTGCCGATTTTGTATAAGCCGCAAAGCGACGCATCCATAAAATCAAGTATCCCGCCGAAGGGCAGGATTTGTATGTATTACCGTGGAATAGAGCATTATTTGCTTGACGTCGCCAGCCCAAAAAAAATTTTTACCGTTTCTCAATATCAAAAGCTCGCCAAAAAAGCTTTAAAAGAAATTATCGCGAAAAATAAAATCCCGATTATTTGCGGCGGCGCCGGCCTTTATATTGATTCTCTTATTTATGAATATATCTTTCCCGAAGTTCCTCCTCAAAAAGAAATCAGAAAAAAACTTGAAAAACTCGCGACCAAAGAATTATTTAAAAAACTGCAAAAACTTGATCCTCAAAGAGCCGAAGTGATTGATAAAAATAATCGGCGCAGAATAATCAGATCTTTAGAAATAGTGATTGCCACCGGCAAATCAATTCCCAAAATAGAACTGTTCCCGAGCACTATCATCAATAATAGCTCCCCCAAAAAATATGACGATTATAATATCCTAAAAATTGGCATCAGAAAATCGCCGGAAGAATTGAAAAAGCTTATCAGAAAAAGATTGGAAAAAAGAATGAAAATCGGGATGGTGGAAGAAGTTGAAAGTTTGCATAAAAACGGACTCAGCTGGAAACGCCTTGACGATCTGGGGCTGGAATATAGGTTTATTTCCAGATATTTAAGAGGGTTGATATCCAAAAAAGAAATGGAAAATTCCATAATCTCTGAAAGTTTAAAATACGCCAAGCGCCAAATGACCTGGTTTAAAAGAGATAAATCAACCAAATGGATTGGTAATAAAAAAGAAGCGATCCGATTAGTTTCTCAATTTTTGCAACAATAAATATCGCAAAATATTGCAACGCTAACGGATATTTATTGCAAAATTTTAGACTTTAAAATCTCTTTAATTTCCTGCGGATTCCCCTTTCCTTGTAATTTCTTCATCGCCATACCCGTTAAAAACTGCATGGCATTTTCCTGCCCCTTTTTATAGTCTTCAACTGCCTTTGGATTCTCTGAAATCACTTCCGATATTGCCTGCTCCAGTGTTTCTTCTGCGATTTCCTCGTGAAATCCTTTTTCTTTAATAATCACATCCGGTTCCATTCCGCTGTCAAACATTGCCTTCAAAACGTCTTTTACCATTCTGCTGGTCGTAAGTTTTCCCGTTGCCGCCAAATTTATCAAATGCGCAAAATTTTCCGGACTGATTTTCAAATTAGTCAATTCCATTTTTTGTTCTTTTAATAATCCCTTTAAATCGGATAAGAGATAATTATAAAGAAGTTGAAAATTTGCGTCAGGTAAAATCGCTTTTAGCGCGTTTGCCGATTTTTCAAAATAATCAGCCGCCGGTTTGTCTTCAATCAAAACTTCCGTTTGCCCCGCGGAAAGCTTGTAAATATCAAAAAACCTTTCTCTTTTTTGCGCCGGCAATTCCGGAATTTCCGATTTTATTTTTTCCGTGTTAAAAAAAGAAATTTCAAAAGGAGGTATGTCTGGTTCCGGAAAATACCTGTAATCGTGCGCTTCTTCTTTTAATCGCTGGGAGAAGGTTTTCTGTCCGGCATCATCCCAGCCTCTTGTTTCCTGGACCACTTTTTCTCCTTTTTCTAAAATTTCTTCCTGCCTTTTTATTTCGTAATCAATCGCGCTCTCCACTGCCTTAAATGAATTTAAATTTTTGACTTCTACTTTAGTCCCTAATTGGGGTTGGTTGCCTGCTATACTTATATTTGCTTCAATTCTCATATGCCCTTTTTCCATATCGGCGTCGGAAATTCCCAAATATCTTAAAATTAATTGTAATTCTTTTGCGAATACCACCGCTTCTTTTCCAGTCTTAATATCCGGTTCGGTAACAAGTTCCATAAGCGGTATTCCCGCTCTGTTAAAATCAACCAACGAAGCCTGTTTCATTTTTTGTTCCAAATTTTCTTCTCCGCTGTCGTTGGTTGTATGTAATAGTCTCCCCGTATCTTCTTCCAAATGTATTCTCGTTAATCGGATATTAGTCAATAATCCCCCGCTCACAAGCGGCTGGTCATATTGCGAAATTTGATAACCCTTCGGCAAATCCGGATAAAAATAATTTTTGCGGTCAAATTTGGAAATGTTCGCTAATTCGGAATTCAAAACAATCCCCAGCTTCAAAACTTTTTCAATTGCTTCTTTGTTTGGAACCGGTAAAGTTCCTGGATGCGCCAGACAAACCGGACAAATGTTCATATTCGCCTTCTCCTCGTCAGGATTATTAAGACACCCGCAGAACATCTTGGTCTTGGTTTTTAACTCAACATGAATTTCCAGACCTATTGTCGGTTTATAAGTCATTATTTATAATCTAAATGAAAAAGAACGCTTTTTCAATTCAAGGTTTTTTGAATCCTGGAGCGGGATACCAGAATCGAACTGGCGCCTAGACCTTGGAAGGGTCCCATACTGCCACTATACGAATCCCGCAGATTCTTTATTTATAATAAAGAATAATGCTTTAAATTGCTGCCCTGTTCCATAGCCAACTTTGCTGTATTATAGGGGTATACAACGCTCACTTTTTAATTTTCCTATTTTATCTGAAACCGGATTTTTTGCAATATTTCTTTTTATCTCTGAATATTAAATACTTGATATTATCCTCAGAATCCGAAGCTCATACTGAAATTAAACCCTCCTTTTTCAGATTTAGTAACATTAGTTAATTGAAAATTTACGTTTGAAAATTGTTTCTGCTCCAAAGATTTTTTAAATCTAATAATTGAATCTTCATCAACAGATCCTCCTACCAACAAAACAGGTAAATTCATGGCCTGAATAAAAATTCTTTTCAGTATTATTCCGTCAACCGGCACTTCGTTTATTCTATTCAAATACGGAATCCAGTGTGTCCTGTTTTTATAAGCGTCGTATAAAATATCAACCTTCTTATTAAATTCTTGCGCCTCCGTCTGAAAAGCAATTAATTTACTTGTTTCTGGTTTAATCGAAAATTCAGCTATTTTTTTGTCCAATTGAATTATGTTTCGGCTTATAAAAATGTCCGTCCCTAAAAAAGTAATTATAATCACGGACAAAAATACAAGAACCAGATTTCTCCAACTTTTTACGAAACTTACCATTAAATGGCTTTCAAACTTTTCCTCTGTTCCCGCTGAAGCAAGGCTTATCAGAAAATCTTGCGAACGCGGAACGCTTCCGCGTAAAGCTGAACCAAGCACACTAAACCAAGACGGAGAAAGATTTGGGAAATCTTTCATAGCCGGAATCTGCAAATTAATTGTTTTGAAATTTTCCGATATGATTTTTGAAATTTGCTCAATCATAGTTGAACTTACTAAAAGCAGTCCGTCAATCGGACCGGGAGAATGAGTTTCATGAAAACTGATGACTTTTTGAATTTCCTCAATAATCAGTTTTTTTAAAGACTCAAAAGAAACAGTCCGCTGTTCTCCATAAGTGGACGCCCAAGAAATAAAATGCATAAAATAAAGATTCCTGTTTTTTATCATTCCAAATGACAAACCGTCATTGCCGATTTTTAAAAGTAAATAATTTTTGTCTTTTGATAATCCGCTTCCGAACTCCATTAACGACCGCGCTAAAGCCAAAGCGGGGAATTCAACCGCCGCTTCGGAAAAACCCGCTTTATCCATAACATTTTCATATTCATCCACTATTTGTTTGGAAACAAAAGCGCCTAAAAGTTCTATTTGATTTTCTCCGTTATTAGTCCTTTCGCCGACAAACTGCCAATCGGAATAAGAACTGTTGAAATCCACCGGGGAAATTATCTGTAAATTAAGCGCGGCCGCTTCGTCTATGCTGTTTACCGCCGACTTTGGCAAACTAAATTTTTCTGTGTACACATTACTGTCGGAAATACTGGCGATTACATATAGTTTCTTCTTTTTACTGATCGCTTTCTGGTGAAGTTCTGAAAGAATTGCAACTAATTGATCTTTATTATTAATTTTTCCGTTTTTAATAACATCGGGGGGCAGTTTTAAAGCGTAAGAATCGGCTTTTTCCCCTTTTATAACGAAAAATCTCACATAAGAATCGCTGAATTCCAATCCGCCAACAGAAAATTGCGGATTAATAAAATTTAAAATTTTTTCAAAATTAATGTTCATTACAAAGCTATTTCTTCCGTAAATTCCGCTTGAATTTCTCCCGTGGTTTGATTGATATTCACGTAAGACCTGACAACTCTATTTTTATTGAAAGTTTTACCCCGGGAGGTTATTTCCGTTTTGCCGAAATTTGGAGTGTCGCAAGACGTGTTTACTGTTTTACTCTCGCGGCAAACAGTAATTTCCGCTTGATGACGGCTGTCAATTGTCAAAATATAGGGTATCCCTCCTGTCTGAAAATCTTTATTTCTTACTATCTTCATTAAAGCGTCGTTCACTCCCGACTGCGCCGTTATCAACGCTTCAAAAGAAAACCTTGCCCCAAATCCGCTTTGCAACAAAAAAAATGTTATCAACGCAAGAGCTATGGAAATTTCTAAAATAATTCCTCCCGATAAAATAACCACTGACAAAGCCACTATCCCTTTGTTTTTCATCATTATCTTTTAACTTGCGAAGTACTTGTGGAATTTAATGTGTTTGGCAAAACATTTTGAGCGGACGCTTCCGACAACGGATTGTTCATTGTCTTTAAAACCTGGCTGTCGTCTTTTAATTCAGTCATCCAAATAATATTTTTTAAATTCAAATACATCTTATCCTGAGGGCCCCAAAAAGCCTTGTCAAATTTGGAAAGACTAAAAGGACTTTGAGGGTTATTTTCATCTCTTCTTAAAAGCCAAACATCGCTTAAAGTTAATCTCGGAAAGCGGGATAATTTCCCGAAATACACATCCCCGCTATTAAGATAAACCGCGTAATAACTTTCTTTTGAATTTTGCCAATATAATAAAATACCCAAAGCAACCAATAAAATAATAATTACTCCTAATAAAATTTTATTTATTTTTGACATCTGAAATAGAATTAAGAATCTGAAATTTAGAATTTAGAATTGGAGATTCGGGAATTTGAAAGTTTGGGAAATTTTCCTCTTTTATATTCTATATTTAATATTCTTTATTCCAATTATGGTGAATAATTTATTATAACATCCTCAACCACGGGGCTGTTTGTTCGTTCAGAATCAGAATTTATAAAAATTTTATATCTGAAATATCTTTGATTGTTATGATACTTTAAATTTAACGGAATTGCCACATTATTTGACCCCGAATAATATGTATTGCCTGTTCCGTCAGGTCCTTTATAATCCCAAGGTCCCGAAGAACTGTTTGATGAAGCGATTTGAAACTGGACACTGCCCCCGTTTAATTGTCCTTTCCAAATAATGGAATTTAAAGCCGAGCCTTGATTTATTTGAGTGTCAAAAATACTGGAAATTAAAAAACCGGAAGTAGGAATATTGCTCCATAAAGTGCTTACTTTATAATTAACAGTTCCACAAGTGCCCGTATTAACGCAATTAAAGCTTATCCAGCCTATTATATCATTCCAGGCATATCCGGAAAAATCTCCCGCTTGATTTATTATAACTTGATAAGGAAAAGATGAGGTTGCTGTCACGCTGTCAAAACTAATCCATCCTATGGCATCGTTCCATGCCCATCCGCTCAAATAACCGTCACTGATATTTGACACTTTCCAATTGCCGGCCGGACCGCCGCAAATATTTCCGTTAGGCGTGGAATTGCAGTTAAACCCTATATACCCCATGGAAGAGCTCGCGTATCCGGTAAGTTGCGCGGAATTAATTGTGATATTTCCTGTATTAAAATCAATCCACCCTATAACGTCATTCCACGCGTAACTGTTTGGAACAATACTTGTCGCCGCAAAAGCCGTCAGTAAACACAAGGGAAATACCGCTGTCAAAAAAATGAAAAATGAAAAAAATTTGGTATTCATTTTACTGCAAATATAATAATCTTATTGACCCCGTTGAAGTTGCAGATATATTTGAACTGGTCGCAAAGCCGTTATTCATGCGAGTAATCGGACCTTCTTGGGTTGAACTTCCCGACCAATCTGTGTAATCAATGGCAATATTTCTTGAGCGCGCCAAATAATGAGATTCATTGACAACCTGCTTGCCTCCAAAACTGACAATCACTGTTATTCTTTGCGAAGACGGGTCTTCCGCAAATCCGGTTAACCCCGGTCCGGACAAACACCCGGTTGTAGAGCTTTGCGAATCAATATCCCCTATTCCGCATAACGCCCTGTTCACATTTTCAACATAAAAATAACGGATAAAATTTCTTCCGTCCGCGATAATCGCTTCAGTTCCGCTGGCAACAGCTTGCAACGAAGTGATGTAATAATTATTTTCCGGCCCTTTTAAAAGATTGTAAATTAAATGCCAATCTGATTCAGAAATTGACTTCACTTGTCCGAATACTTCTTGTCCTAAAGAAAAAGCTGTTTGGTTTATTTTATTGTCCAAAGACGTTTTCAGGTTAGACCCGATTAAAACTGTCGCTCCTCCAATTATAATCACGCCCACAGCCAATCCTATAATTATCTCAATAAGAGATTGTCCTTTTTGATTAAATTTATTCATTAAATTAATATAGAACTTCTCCGTTTGAATTCATATTTATCGTTTTTAAATCGGAGGGATTGCTTATTAAAGAAATTATAATTGAAGAAGATGTTGAAGGCAATCCCGTGAATTTGGAAAATTTTACGTCAATTGAAAATCCTTGCGGCGGATTTAAAAATTTGATGTTTTCATTCAAACCGATGCGCTCGTACGCGTTTGAAAAAGAATAAGTATCTCCGCTAAAAAGCGCGTAAAACCCCGAGCTTTCGGTATTATCAAAATGAATTCCCCATTGCTGGCCGTTTTCCTGAGAAATGGCTTTCTCTCTCGCGCCCCTTAAAGCAAAAGCTATTTTAGAAACACTGTCATTTAAATTCTGCCGCCTGTAAAAACTTGAGATTTCAAAACTTCCAATAGATATTATGGTGATAATCATAATTATTACTATTAGCACTTCAATAAGCGAAAACCCCCGTTTTAAATTTTTATTTTTAAATTGCGTAAAATTATAATCAATTTTTCTGATATTCATTGAAATATATCGTTAATTAATTTGATATTTTTAGAATTGTCCTACTAATTGATAAACCGGAATGATTATCGCCAATGCGATAATCCCGATAGCTAATCCGATAAACATTAAAAGTATCGGTTCCAAAAAAGACACCAATGTTTTAAGAGACGCTTTAATTTCAGATTCATAAAATTCCGACAATGTATGGAATATACTTCCGAGATTGCCGCTTTTTTCGGAAATTGCCACTAAACTAGAAATTATTCTTGGGAAAACCGCTTCTTTTTTAAAAGCTTCTCCGATAGTCAGCCCTTTTGTGATTCCTTCTCGCGTAACTCTGATTAACGCCGTTTTTATTTCTTCATCTCCCGCCACCTGCGCGGTGTTTTCTAAAACTTCCGTTATCGGCAATCCGGAATTAAGAAGAGAGGAAAAAGTGCCCGTAAAACGCTGAAAAGCGATTTGTTTTAATAAATGGCCGATTAACGGCAACTTCCGGATAAATTTTTGGAAAATTTTTCTGAATGCCGCATTATTTGCAAATAAAAACCACAATCCTCCTGTAACCGCCAATATAAAGATAATGATAAAAATAAAATACTTATTTAAAAACAATCCGATTGAAAAAACAATTTTTGAAAACAGAGGCGGTTGAAACCCGCTGTCCATAAAAACTTTTGATATTTTCGGCAAAGCGAATGTAACAAGAAAAAATATGACAAATGTCGCAACAGTAACAAGCAATATCGGGTAAACAAGAGCTGAGCGGATTTCATGTCTTAAATCCTGTTCTTTTTGCAAATCAACGCTTAATTTTTCAAAAGTTTTTTCCAAATTGCCGGAAGATTCTCCGGCTTTTACTAAACTGATAAAAACGGAAGAAAAATATTTCGGATGTCTGGCAAAAGCCAAAAAAAACGGTTGGCCTTTTTCTAAATTCTCTCTGATTTCAAATAATAACGACTTCATGGCCGGTTTGTTAAAATCGGCGATAAGTATGTCTATGGCGCTGAACAAATCAGTGCCTATTTTAAGCATTAAAGATAAATATTTTGTTAAAAATATCTTATCTACGATTGAAATTGAGGATTTAAAAAGCTGGAATTTCTTTTTGTTTTCAATTAATTCTTCCTTCCTTAATGAAATCGGCTTCATCCCCCTGGAAGACAAGAACTCCAAAACTTCAGCGACTCCCTGCGCCTCTATTTCGCCCTCCGTCATTCTCCCGTTTTGTTGTGAAGCTATGTAATGAAATTTCATGCGCTTACGCTACGCGATACTAATCTACTAATACATACGAATTATACAAATAAATACGGATTGGCCCTCATTTATTCGTTGCCATTCGTATCATTAGCATGTATTTGTAAATTAGTATCGCATTTTATTCTCTTATAACTCTAAGCACCTCCTCAACAGTGGTAAGCCCCAAAGCCGCTTTTTTAAAACCGTCTTCCACCATTGTAACCATTCTCTTTTTTCTGGCTAATTCTGTCAGTTTCTGGAGAGAAAATTCAGAACTATTTATAAGATCTCTCATTTCATTGTCAATTTCCATAATTTCATAAATTCCCATTCGCCCGCGGTATCCGGAAAAACGGCAAGTCGCGCATCCTTTGCCGCGAAAAAGAAGTTTGGGAATTTCAACTTTATCTGTTCCAAGCCGGCTCTTTTCCTTTTCTAATAATTTTACCATTTCAGGAGTGGGAGTGAAAGATTCAATGCAATTCATGCAAATTTTTCTTACCAATCTTTGCGCAATTATAATATTTAAAACAGCCGAAACTAAAAACGGCGGAATTTTCATATCGGTAAAGCGAGGAATGGCCGTTGGCGCGTCATTGGTATGCAAGCTGGAAAGAACCATATGCCCGGTAAGAGCCGCGTGGACTGAAATTTCCGCGGTATCCTCATCCCTGATTTCACCGACTAAAATAATATTGGGGTCTTGTCTTAAAAACGCCCTTAAAGCGCTGGCAAAAGTAATCCCGGCCTGGAGATTTATTTGGGTTTGGTTTATATATTTTATATGATATTCAATCGGGTCTTCAATTGTCACTATATTAACCTCCGGCTTATTTAATATATTCAAAATAGAATAAAGAGTGGTTGTTTTTCCCGAACCGGTTGGTCCGCAAACCAGAATCATTCCGTAAGTTTTTTTAAGATTATCTTTTATTTTCTGCGCCATATCATCCAGTATGCCAAGTTCTTCCAACGACAAAGGTTTCTGAGTTCCCGGTAAAAGTCGCATCTCGATTTTTTCTCCGTACAAAGTCGGCATTATCGCCACACGTATGTCAATTTTATCTTCCCCGACTTTAAAATTGAACCTCCCGTCCTGTGGCTTGTAATGTTCGTCAATTTTCAGCCCCGCTAAAAATTTTATTCTCGCGAGAATCGGGTTTAAAACTTCTTTTGGTATTTTTAAAATTTCCTGTAAAATCCCGTCAATTCTGTAACGCACCAACACTCCGTCTTCAAGAACTTCAATATGTATATCCGAAGCGCTCAGCGACATCGCGTACGAAATAAAATTTTCCACAATCGCGACAATGGGAACGGTTGTAGCGGCTTCTTCAAGTTTTTCTTCTTTTAATTGAAGACTGTTTATGACGTTTTCTTCAATTATCTTTTTAAAATTCTGCACAAGCTTTTTATTGTAAATGGCAAAACCGTTTTCCAAATCGCCCGGCTTCGCCAAAAACGGTTTTATTCTCCTTTTTAAATGCCGTTCCAAAAATTCAATTGTCCTCAAATCGCTGGGGTCTTCCATTGCCGCATCCAGAGTTCCGTCTTCTTCTTTTTTAAAAATAATAGCTCTTTTTTGTCTTGCCAAATCAAGACTTAATGAGGTTAAAACTTCTTCATCAATAGAATCAGCCGAAATATCGGCCAATTTTACTCCCAAATATCGCGCTAAAATATCATAAAAATAATCAACAGAAACAATTCCTTTGGAAATTAAAATATCTTCAAGTCTCTGATTTAATCTCTCGCTTTCCTTTCGCAAAATGTCAAAATCATCAGGCTTGATTAAATTTTCGCCGATTAAAATATCCTTTAATTTTTGATGCGGGAAACGAAGCATAATAATAAATTAATAAAAATATTATAACAAAATTTTAATATTGCATCCACTTCATAAATTAACCGCAATCAAAAAACGCGGGTTATCCGCGTTTTTTGATTTTTATATGAAAATAAAACCTACACAGCCGGAATTAAAATTAATCCGGGTGCGTTTCCTGTCTCATACACGTTGACATTATTTCCTCCATCTTTTGATTCCATATCGCTGCCCCCGCCGTTTTTATATTTATCGCTTTCCATCTTAGCGTTCAATTCATATGTGTTTGCCGTTGAACTGCAATGATAAGCGTAATGATATGTGGCGTTGCTGGTCGGGTCAATAGGATATCTCGCAATAGGCGAACCGCTTGTAATGTCCGTTAATTTCACAGTTACCCACGAAGTGGTAAGATTTACGTCAGTGCCGGTATTTTGCGTGCAAGCGCTCGTCCCTCCTGGAATAGTCGTTCCGCCGGTTGAACACTGAACAGCTGCGCAAGTACCCAAGCTCGGCGAAGTAACGCTGGAAAGATATAAATTTAGAGCGCTGGAAACAGCTTTTAAGTCGGTTAATCTCTGCGCGTCTCTTGCCTGTTTCAGATATTCCGCGGGATTCAAAACCAAAACCACAATCGTTGACAACACCGCCAAAATGGCGATAACAATTAAAAGTTCAAGCAATGTGAATCCTTTTGCTAAACCGTTTTTCTTCATTTGCATAGTTTTTTTAAAATTATTTCGACCGTTTATTATACCGTATGAATAGTTTAAATTATTATACACGAAAATTATATAAATATTATGAAAACTATTTTTGTCGCAAAATTAAAAATTAAGGAATTAAAATCAATCCGGGCGCGTTTCCTGTTTCGTATGCGTTATTATTGCTTCCGCCGTCTTCCGTATTCGATTCCACATCGCCGCCGCCTCCAGTAGTATACTTTTGGCTTTCCATGTTGGCGTTTAATTCATAAATTGTTGATGTTGAACTGCAAAAGTAGGCGTAATGGTATATAGCGTCATTAACCGGGTCAAGAGGATATTTTGCGAGAGGAGAACCGCTTGGGATGTCCGTTAATTTCACAGTTACCCACGAAGAAGTCGCGTTAACCGCAGTATTATTATTAGCCGTACAAGCGGCGGACCCTCCGGGCACTGTGGCGCCGGCAGTGCAATAAATTGTTGTGCAAGCGCCTAAATTTATCGGGCTCACGTTGGCAAAATAAATATTTAAAGCTTGCGAAACAGCTTTTAAGTCGGACAATCTCTGCGAATCCCTCGCTTGCCTTAAATATTCCGCGGGATTCAAAACCAAAACAAGAATAGTTGACAACACCGCCAAAATGGCGATAACAATTAAAAGTTCAAGCAATGTGAATCCTTTTGCTAAACCGTTTTTCTTCATTTGCATAGTTCTTAATATAATTTTATCCGATTTCAAAAGATATTTTTATTATACAGCTAAAATTAAAAATACAAAATATAATTTGTGGATAACTCCGTAGTGTCACTTTGGAATAGGCAAGTTTATAACTTGCCTGAAATTATAAATTTTCAGACATCAAAGCGATATTACGAAGATAACCCGATAACATTGCTTTAACGTTACCGGGCCTCTATAAATTCCTTAATTTTTACCACCAAATCGTCTATTGATGTTTTAGCTTTTATAAAATACTCAATAGCTCCAAGTTGTTGGCCTTTTGTAATATCTTCCGGCTGTCCAAGATTTGAAATAATTATTACGGGTATTCCCTTCCCCTGAATTTGAGGGTCGTTTTTAATTTCTTCCATTACCTCAAATCCGGATTTTTTCGGCAAAATAATATCCAACAAAACCAAACTTATCGCGTCGGTTTTTATAATTTTCAGAGCGTCTTCCCCGTCTTTAGAATGAATAACTTCCAACTGTTCTTTTTGTAAACGATTTTTTAACAGCGAAGACAAAAAAGGGTCGTCTTCAACAAGTAAAATTTTTGACATGAAAATTATATTTAAATTTAGAATGGAGTGAAAATTTAATCATAAATCCAGCACTCCGCATTTTTAGTATATTGTTAAAATCATATCAATAAGCAATCTTAAAATCAATATAAATAAAAACAAAAGACGTAATCGCCTTTTGTTTTTATTTAATAATTTTCATTAACAAAACTTTTTCAGTTGCCTAAATAGTCGCGACTTAATAGGCTCCACGACCAACACCCTACGCTCACTCCGCTCGCTAAATAATCCAAATAATCCGAACATATCCGAATGCCCCGAATATTACAAAATAAATTTGTAGTATTTGTAGATTCGGATGTAATTTGTAGATTTGAATTGCTTAGTGAGCAAAGCGAACGAACGACACTTAATTTGTTTAATTATTCCACGCACAGCTTCCGCTACGCGTGCCTTGTTACGACTTAACCCTTGTCACCGAGCTTAGATTGGTTCACCCGAAGGCAAACTTTATCTACTCCCGGCTCCCTTGGTTTGACGGGCGATTATCTTCTTTATGATTAAGAATTGATGTTCCCACCGTACGGACGGTTTTCCCGTATACGGCGAGCTCAATCAACGCATATAAATTATACGCGCGACTGAGCACATAATTTATGCGCTCTAGTGCATTTTTTGTTTTAATTGATACATTCTTTTCAAACCAATAATGTAATCAATATTCAACATTTGCATTGAGTGGAGACCTTCCCGAGCATATATTTTAAATTTTCAAAATATGCGCTTGGTATTACGCTCCAGCTGACTTCTGACGCCGCGTTAATCACATTATACCATACTTTTATCGTATGGACAGCAGTCAGATCTCCCAAGGTCAGTTATAAAACTATTCCTTACATCCTCAATATGGTTTTTTAATTAATCTTCGCTATGCTCACCACCCACTCATAGCTCGATTACCATTTTTTAACGTTGGGCTGTAATTTGTTTCCAGATCCTCCAGTCCAAACCTCGCGGTATTGGACCTATCTTTCAACTACACCGAGCAAATAACGTTTTTTATGCGCTCGGGAAAGGACTTTAACCCAGCGCGCATTATTTAAATAATGCGCGCGGCAGAGCTCATAAATTTTTTATTTATGAGTTCCAGCTTTTAGCTTTATAGCCTGCTTGACGCTTTTATTGTGAGTACAAGACTCGAGAACGTATTCACCGTGCCATAGCTGATGCACGATTACTAGCGATTCCGGCTTCATGAGGGCGAGTTTCAGCCCTCAATCCGAACTGAGGTTAAGTTTTTGGGATTAGCTCCGCCTTACGGCTTGGCAACCCTCTGTCTTAACCATTGTAGCATGAGTGTAGCCCAGGGCATCAAAGGGCCACGCTGATCTGACGTCATCCCCACCTTCCTCCGCGTAAAACGCGGCAGTCTCCCGAGACACTTGTAACTCGGAACGGGGGTTGCGCTCGTTTCCCTACTTAAAGGAACAGCTCACGCCACGAGCTGACGACGACCGTGCAGCACCTGTCCTAACGTCTTAAGATAAATCTAAAGACCCCCGACGTTTCTGTCGAAGTTCATCAGGATTTCAAGCCCTGGTAAGGTTCCTCGTGTACCGTCGAATTAAACCTCATGCTCCACCGCTTGTGCGAGTCCCCGTCTATTCCTTTGAGTTTTAGTCTTG